>JAPLSI010000182.1 GCA_026398715.1 Gammaproteobacteria bacterium | reverse complement strand
GCTCCGAAGGTCGCGGCTGAAAGCTTGCCCAGCTTCGAAACGAAGGCCTCAAGCGCATCGCTTACCGAGCCGCCGGCCCCGGCATATTCCCTGGAGCTTACGAACGCCCTTATACGCGCGAGCAGCTCCTCACGCTGACCTGGACTGCGTAGCTGCCTCAGCTCGCTAACGAGCGGAGTATCCCCGCTGATCGAAAAGAGGATGGGATTGGTCGCAGGTTCACCCCGATTGCTGGGCTGCCTGATCGTTGCGAAGCGAAAGACCTCAATGGCCATAGCCCACTCCAAAATGATGGAAACACAGACGAGCGCGCGCTGCCTAATCAGCCAGTGCCAAGCCCACGGGCGGTGAGTCGGTAGCCACGTAAAATAGGAAACGTGGTTTCCGGACGATGTAGGTCAAGTCCAATTTCACGCTAGTCACTTGTTTGAGACTGCCGGTCGGCTGCCTCGTTTTCGCCTGCGTACACGGCAATCGTTGACAGCTCCCCTGTCCGCAGAAGCCCGAAGAACGGCGCATTCGACGCTGGCAGCATGCCTGCGTTGCCGATCAAATATGCCTATCGCCTCGCACGACTGGAGATGCCGTGAACACGAGCCTGGCCGCGGCGGCCGCCGTCTTTGCTTTGGTCGCCACTGTTACGCCGGGGCCGAACAACGTGATGCTCGCAACGTCGGGGCTCAATTTCGGTTTCCGCAAGACCATCCCGATGATGCTTGGCTTCCTGAGTGGCCTGCTGTTGCTGTTGCTGGCGGTGGCATCCGGGCTTGGCGTCGCCTTCGACCGGTTTCCATGGCTGCACTCGGTGCTGAAGATCCTGGGCACGGCCTACCTGCTGTATCTGGCATGGAAGCTCTGGCAGGCAAGCACCATGGGATCGGCGGCGATGCATTTTCCGCATGGCTTCTTGCGCAGCGCAGCCTTCCAGGCGATCAACCCCAAGGCATGGATGATGACCGTCGGCGCCATCAGTGCGTACACCTTGCCCGGTCAGGATTTCTGGCCGACCGTGGGCTGGGTGGTCGCCGCATTCGCCCTGATGGGCGGCCCCTCGGTGATGCTGTGGGCCGCCTTTGGCGGCATGTTCCGCTCGTCGCTGGGCAACCCGCGGCGGGCCTTGTGGCTCGGCCGTTCCATGGCCGTTCTCACTGCCGCTTCTTGCCTTTTGATCGTCGTCTGAGCGGACCTTTCAATGAAGCCTGACGTTCGCTGGTACTTCGATTTCGTCTCGCCCTTCGCCTACCTGCAGTGGCAACGGATCAGGACACTCACGTGCTGCAACCTGGACTATCGGCCCCTGCTGTTTGCCGGCCTGCTGAACCACTTCGGCCACACCGGGCCGGCAGAGCTTTCCAACAAAAGGCTGTTCTCCTATCGCCACGTGCAATGGCGCGCGGACCGCGCCGGCATCGCATTGCGTTTTCCGCCCGCGCACCCGTTCAACCCCTTGCCATCCTTGCGACTGTGCGTTGCCGCAGGCTGCAGCAAGGACTCGATCGACAACGTGTTCAACTTCATCTGGCGGGACGGCCTGGCCGCAGATACTGCCGAGGGCATCGACGCGCTGTCGAAACAACTGGGCATCGCAGACGTGGCGGCGGCGCTGGACAACCCCGGTCCCAAGCAGGCCCTTCTGTCCAACTTCCAGCACGCACTTGAAGACGATGTCTTCGGCGTCCCATCCATCGTCATCGATTCGCACGTGTTCTGGGGCGAGGACTCAACCGATATGTTCACGGACTATCTTGCAGATCCCGCGCTGTTCGACAGCAGCACGATGCGTCGTCTGTCCGAACTACCGGTGGGTGCGGTGCGAAGGCGCGCCTAGTCGCGCACCCTTGATCAATACGGCGTGCCGTCCTTGTGGCTGAATTGCCAGCCGGCGGCTGTCTTCATCGCAATCAGGTCGTCATGGGGATAGATGGCGGAATCGCCCTGAACGCGACTGCCCACTTCGATGTACAGCACCGGCTGGTTGGTCTGGTTGGCCAGGTGATGGGCATTGCCGGTGCCAGGCCTGAAACCAGCACACATGCCCGGCCCGAGTTGCTGCGGCCCGGCATCGGTATAAAGGGTTGGCCGTCCTTCAAGGACATAGACGAACTCTTCTTCCAGGGTGTGCGCATGGTGCAGCGCTGACACGGCGCCTGGCGCCAGGCGCGTCAGGTTGACGCCAAAGTTGGCCAGGCCGAACAGGTCGCCCAGTGCGCGCTTTTCCCGTCCAGCCATCCGGCTGGCGAAAGGCTCGGGATAGACGGAAGGCCGGGTGCGCGGCGCAACGTCCGCCGCCACTACGCAGGGCGGGAATCCGGATTCGGTCATGGCATCTGCCTTTCGACGTGGGGAGCGCCCGTGCAGGAAATCGCTGCCATTGAACCGTTTTCCACCAGCGCACACCAGTGGCATAACTGACACCTTTCAGGCCAAAACAGACAGGGCCAAAATACGCATCAAGTGCCGTATCATCCGCCTCGAATCGCGGCGTCGATGCGGCGGTTCCAACATTGGGAAAGCGCATGACCGACTTCGAAGTGCTGGTGGTGGAAGGCACCAATCCCACCGGTGTCGCGATGACGCGCGACATTCTCGACGCTGCGCGGCTGTTCGCCGAACGCGCCGGGTACGCAGGACCGTCGGCGACGTTCCACTCGCCGGGCGGTGGCCAGGTTCGCCTTCAGGGCGGGCTTTCGGTAGCGACGCGTCGCCTGCCCGATCGGCAGTCGCAACGTGCGCCGGTCCTGCTGGTTCCCGGCATCTGGGTCGAAAACGCAAACCAGTTGCGCGAACGACTGCAGCGGGACGACTGCCAACAGGCCATCCGCTACATCGCGCGTCGCGCCGCCGCCGGTGCGTGCATCGCCGCATCGTGCTCGGGCGTGTTCCTGCTGCAGGCCGCCGGCGTGCTGGGTGGGCGTCGCGCGACCACGACCTGGTGGCTCGCCCCCGAACTATCACGCATCGCGCCCGACACCCGGGTGGAGGGAAACCGCATCCTTTGCGTGGACGGCCCGGTCATCACCGCAGGCGCGGCCTTTGCCCAGTCCGACGTGATGCTGTACCTGCTGCGGCAGCGCTTCGGTGCTGCGCTGGTGGACGCCGTGTCACGCATCCTGCTGCTGCACGAGCGCACGGAGTCGGCGCAGTTCGTGGTTCCGTCCATGCTGGCCAGCGGCGACGTGCTGGTGAACAAGCTGACCAAGCGCGTGGAGTCGGCACTGCCCGCTGTGCCGTCGGTGGCCGAGCTTGCCATCGAACTGTGCATCTCCGAACGAACGCTGGGCCGGCATGTTCGGCACGCGACGGGCATGGGTACCAACGCGCTGATCCAGAGCATC
Organism: Gammaproteobacteria bacterium; assembly: GCA_026398715.1. The sequence continues at coordinate 1,378 of JAPLSI010000182.1, read as the reverse complement.
AGGCTGCATCGCGCACGTGCACTGCTGCAGACCAGCCGCATGAGCGTGGACCTGGTGGCCGAGGCGGTTGGCTACAGCGACACCACGGCGCTTCGGCGCCTCATGCAGAAGACCGTCGGCACGACCCCGGGTCGGGTAAGGGCTGCGGCGGGCGTGGCCGGACAATCACCCAGGCGCGCCAAGGCGAGCCGAAACACAGCCGAGGTCGCATGATCACCCATTCCCCAGTGCTTCTTGTCACAGGCGGTTCGCGTGGCATTGGCGCAGCCATCTGCCGCGCTGCGAGCCAGGCAGGTTGGTGTGTCGCACTGACCTACCGCGCCGACGCGGCGGCTGCACATGCTGTCGTCAACGAAATTGTCGCCAGCGGCGGCCGGGCGCATGCCTACGAGGCGGATGTGGGCGACCCCCAGGCGATTGCGCGACTGTTCACCGATGTCGAATCGACACTGGGCTTTCCGACGGGGCTGGTGAACAACGCCGGGATTACCTGCGGCATCGGCCCGTTCGTGGATGTCAGCGTCGAGACGCTTCATCGCGTGATGGAGGTGAATGTCGTCGGGACGATGTTGTGCGCACAGGCCGCGGTAAGGCGTTGGTTGCAGGCGGATATCCCCGGGACCATCGTCAATATATCGTCCGCCGCGTCAACGCTGGGGTCGGCTGGCGAATACGTGCACTACGCGACATCCAAGGGCGCGGTGGACACGTTCACCCTCGGGCTCGCCCGCGAAGTCGCTGCCAATCGCATCCGCGTGAACGCCGTCTCCCCCGGCACCACCGCCACCGACATCCACGCCGCGGGCGGTGACCCCGATCGTGTGGCGCGAGTCGCTTCGCGCATTCCGCTGCAGCGTGCCGCACAGCCTGAAGAGATCGCCGAGGCGGTGGTCTGGCTGCTGTCGGACAAGGCGTCCTACGTAACCGGCGCCGTGCTGCGCGTGGGTGGCGGCCTGTAGCGCGCCGTAAAAGCCTGAAACATGTCGAATACGACACTGCTGTTTCAATGCGGGACGCGCTTCAATGCATGGCATGCCGAACGGAAGCGGACGGTTAAGTCCCGGGAGTTTTGAAATGCTGACGTGCCCGTACTGCCAGCAGCAAGCGATGACACAGTTGCAGAAATCCGTAATCGGACCCGTCAGGTCCCGGCCCTGCCATGCCTGCGGCATGAATGTGTCCGTGCATTGGGCCGGCGTGCTGATGGTGTTTCCGTTTTTGCTTGGCGTGTTCGTGGCAGCGGCCATCGGGCCGTCGTGGCCCGCCATCGCTCCCCTCGCGCTTGGCACCCTGGCGATGTTCGCGATTCACGCCTGGTGGGTACCGCTGGTTGCGCGGGCTTCGTGACGATGATCCCGACGCCAGCGCGCAGCGTGAA
>JAPLSI010000058.1 GCA_026398715.1 Gammaproteobacteria bacterium | reverse complement strand
GACGGCGGGCTGATGCCGATAACGTTGGTCGCTGTCACCGTGAAGGTGTACGACACGCCATTGGTCAGGCCATTGACGGTGCACGGCGATGCAACGCAGCCACTACTGGTGAAACCACCCGGTGAACTGGTGGCGGTATAGCCGGTGATGGCGCTGCCGCCATTGTTGGCCGACGGCGTGAAGGCCACCGTCGCCGAGGCATTGCCGGCGGTGGCCAGGCCAATCGTCGGCGCGCCGGGCGCCGTGGGAGCGACCACGCAGCCGCCTGTTCCGGGTGCGCAGATGGCCGGCAAAATGCTCGCCGTCAGCTTCGTGCCCGGGGCGAGGTTGGCATTGTCGAGCGCGTACTGCGTAAAGGTGGTTCCGCTGCTGGCCGACTGCACGCCGATGGTGGCGCCGGTGGCGTTTTCCGCGGCGCCCACGCCGGTCAGCAGGTAGATGTAGTCGAACGCATTGCTGCCTTCATGCAGCACGATGGCGGCGCGGTTGTTGTTGGTGGTGACTGCGCCATCGCCGCGCACGCGGCCGCGCCATTCGATGATCCATCGGCGGTTGGGCGCCGAGCCTTCAAGCTTGGTGTAGATGCCCGCATCCAGCGCCGCGCCGCCGGCCGCGCCGTCCATGCGCCAGTCGTCCCACTGCAGGAACAAGGTGGGGGCGGCAGACGGGAACTTGTTCTGGCCGTTGCCGGTGCCGGTTGCTGGAATGGTCGTGTTGGCGGCATCGGGCGCGCCAAAGTTGGACAGCACCTGCAGGTTGCCGTTGCTGCTCGCGCGCAGCGTGCTGCCGCCGGTGATGGCCGTTCCGTAGATCGAGAAATTGAATCCGGCCGGCACCACGATGTCGGTCAGGCCGTCGTCCAGCTGGCTGCCTGGCAACAGCACGCCGTCACTGGGCAAGGTCGCGCCGCCGCTTGCGGTAAACGTGTAGTTGGTGGCCAGGGCCCGGCCCACGGGAAGCACCAGCGCGCCGGCGAAGGGCGAACCTGCCTGGTTGTAGCTGGCAGTCAGGGTCATGTTGACGTTACTGAAGCAAGTCAGTGCATTGCTGGTGCTGACCTCGAATGGAATCGTGTTGGTGCGCGATTCGCCCGGCGGAATATCCGCGTAGCTGCTGATCGATTTAGTGATGCTTACATTCGACGAAAGCGTGGACAGCACGGCATTGACGCCGGTGGCCGTGACGTTGCCGTCGTTGCGCACCGTAACATTGAGCTGGTTGCATTCGTTCGGCTCGATCAGTGCGTTGCCGCTGGTCACTTGCGAGCTTGCGACAGCCAGCGTGACCTGCGGGGCTCCCACCACCAGGTTGAACTGCCGCGTTTCCACGGCGCCGCAGGTGTCGCCGATTTGCGGGCGGATGGGATAAGTGCCAAGCGTGGTGGATCCGGTGGTGGTCACCGTCACCGTTCCATCGGGCGCGATACTGACGGTGCCGCCGCCCGGCAAGGTGGCAGGCGAGACCGACGCGCCGCTGAAGTTGCCGTTGGCATCCGCCGCCAGCGCGTTGGGCACGGCCTGCCGCACCAGGTTTTGCGTCATCAGCAGGTCGGTGAAGGTTCCCAGCGTGGGGGTCCGGTTGCCACCGACGTTCACCACCACTTCCGCGGTGCGCACCGTGCCGCTGGTGTCGGTAACACGCAGCAATACCGGATACGCCTTGTTGCCCGTGGTCGGCGCCACCAGCATGCAGTCGGCCGTGGCGAACAGGGTGACGCTGCCGTTGTTGTTCTGCACGCTGACCTGCAATTCGGGCGGCGCGCCGGTGACCGCGACGGCCAGTGCCGATGCCGCGTCCTGGGTGTCGCTGATCGTTGCCACTACCGCACTCGCCGTCGGGCTGCCCTGGCGCGTCGTTACCGAACCCGTGACGCTGATGGACGGCGCCGTATTGCCGCCGGTGGTGATGGTGAAGTTGGCATCGGAGACATCGAAGTAGATATTGCCGACCGCCTCGACGCGGACGCGCGCCTGCGTGCTTGCAATGCTGGCCGGAAGCGTCACGTCCTGGGTGCCGTCATTGGGCGTGCTGGCGAGCAATTCGATCGGCCAGGTAAAGCCGCCGTCGGTGGAAAGCGTGATGCGCACGTTCGCCGTGCTCACCGGCGCATCGAACGTGCCTGCGACATTCCAGGTAACCGTCTGCGCCGAGCCAGCCGCCAGGCTGACGGCAGTGTTGGGCGAGGTCACCGCGAAAGGGCCATTCGCGTTGTTTACCGTAATTGCCGTGCTTGCTTCATTGGTGCCGCCGCCGCCCGCGCGGTTGTCGCGCACGGTGACGCGGAAATTAAGCGTGCGGCTGGCATTGGGCAGTACTTCGCCCGACATCCACAGCGGCGTGGTCGTGCCGGGTAGCGCCGAGGTGGCAGGCACGACATTGGCGCTGTTGAGGATGTAACGCAGGCTGGGGAAGGTACGCGCCGGATCGGTGGATGGCGCGAACGACCGGAATTGCGGGCCGGTGGTTGACGTCGCATCGAGTACGCCTTCGGCGTTGGCCGCGCCCAGGTCGAATTGTTCCCACAGGTAGGTCAGCTGGTCGCCATTGGCGTCGCTGCCGCTCGCGGTCAACGTGAAGGGAGTGCGGCCGGGAATCGTGAATGTGGCGCCGGTGCTCACCGTCGGTACCGCGTTGCCGCTGGCGCTGGTCGCGCCGCAGGTACTGCCGCCGCCGCTGGTGGTGTGGGCCAGGATTTCATTCAGGCTGACGCGGTGGAAGTAGTCTTCGCTGTTGGGCTGCACGTTGTCGCCGCCGCAGATGCCGGCATAGGCCTGGATGGTCAGGCCGCTGCCGGTTTCATAGGCGGTGGAGGCGTTGCGGTTGCCGCCCGCGCAGCTGCCGCCGGATCCGTTGAAGGTATGGTTTCCTGAAAACTGGTGGCCCATCTCGTGGGCGACGTAGTCGATGTCGAACGCATCCGCCACCGGCGAGCTCGATCCGGTCAGGCCCCGTGCCTTGTTGGCCGCACTGCAGATGACGCCCAGGCCTGCGACGCCACCACCGCCGGTGCCGACCAGGTGGCCGACATCGTAGTTGGCGCTGCCAATCACCGAATCGACGTTGGACTGGTTGGCGTTGAGGTCGTTGGACGTATTGGCGTAGGGATCGGTCGCGGCGTTGGTGTAGATGATCAGGTCGTTGTTCGCGACCAGCACCATGCGCACGCTTACTTCGCGCTCGTAGACACCGTCCACGCGATTGACCGTGGTAACGATCGCGGCCAGTCCGTCCGCCACCGTGCCGCCGTGGAAGGCGGTGTATTCGCCGGTGGCCGCCATGGCCAGCCGATAGGTCCTGAGTGTTGCGCCCGACGACAGCGACGATACGATCGACAGCGACGGATTCAGCGTGCCGTCGAGGCCTTTCTCGTTCGCGATCGGTTGCCCGGTGACCAGGCAGATGCCGCGCTCGCCGCGGGTGTGGTCGTGCTTGCGATAGGCGATGTAGTGGTCCACGTCGCCGGGCTGGAAAGGATCGATGTACAGCGTGCCGCCGGCGCCGATGACCTGCGCGTGGAATCCCTTGGGCGTCAGGTCGAAGCGCACGGTCGCGCTGGGGTCATCGATACCTTGGCCCAGGTAGGTCTTGATCTGCGGATACTTCGCTGCCAGGGCGGGTTCCATCACCGGCGACTCGACGATGCGGAAGGTGCCGAAACGGCCGTCCGCCAGCGGCAACTGCAAGGTGACGCCGCTGTCCTGCGGCCGTTGTGACTTTTCGAGCGGCGCCTGCCGGAGGATGGCCTGCAACCGTCCGCGATTCAGCGAGTACGAACGATAGCGCACGGGAACGATTTGCCGGGCGGCCCCGCTGCGCGCGATGGCCGCTTCGCGTACTTCCTGCCACAGGTAATCGGGGCCAGTTGCCGCCCGTGCCATCCCGGGTGTCGTGGACACCAGTGCAAGCAGCGCGAACAGTCCGCCAAGAAAAAACCTGTTCATGAATTCCCCCACTGGGCCTGACCCGGCTCAGGCACCTTTCGGCGACTCTAGCGCCTTTCCGTTCCGGCCGCCTGCCTGGCGATTTCGAATAACATGTCAGCCAGGGGAGCCATCCGGCTCGGCAAGAACAGGGGACGACGGTGCTGCAGACTATGGGTTCGAACTTGAAGAATCGCTTCCAGATGGCTGGCGTGGTGGCGGTGGTCGTAGTGCTGCTGATGATGACGCTGTTCTTCGGGTCCTGGTACACCATCGACCAGGGTGAGCGCGGCGTGCATTTGCGCAACGGCGCGGTGGTCGGCAGTGCCGAGCCGGGCCTGGGCTTCAAGCTGCCCGTGTTCGACACCATCAAGCGCATTTCGGTGCAGAACCTGACCGTGCAGTACGACAAGGTGTCGGCCTACAGCAAGGACCAGCAGACCGCCGAGATCCGCGTGTCGGTCAGCTTCCATGTGCCGCCGGGTGAAGTGATCGCGCTGTATTCCGAATACGGCAGCGTGGAAGGCCTGACCAGCCGATTGGTCGACCGCCAGGTACCGACCCAGGTCGAGAATGTGTTCGGCCAGTACACGGCCATCTCGGCGGTGCAGAACCGCGTTACTTTCGTGAAGGATGTGACCAAGGCCATCCGCGATGCGGTGAAGGGACCGTTGGTTATCGACGGCGTGCAGATCGAGAACATCGATTTTTCCGACGCGTATGAAAAATCGATCGAGCTTCGCATGCAGGCCGAGGTGCTGGTGCAGACCGAGAAGCAGAACCTCGAAAAAGAAAAAGTGCAGGCGCAGATCGCCGTCACCCAGGCCAATGGTGCGGCGGACTCCAGCCTTGCGCGCGCCCGCGCCGATGCGGAAGCCACGCGCATCAAGGGCGAGGCCGAAGCCACCGCCATCAAGGCGCGCGCCCAGGCACTGGCGCAGAACCAGGACCTGGTCGAACTGACCAAGGCCGAACGCTGGAACGGTGTATTGCCGACCACGATGATTCCGAATACGGCGATTCCGTTCCTGAACGCGAACAAGTAGTCACGCCACCACGGAGACGGGAACCATGGCCGCAGCCACGCAGGAACTGGAACGCTTCGTCCACGAAGCTCTCGCCAAGGGCATGTCGCGGCAAGCCATTGAAGACGCGCTGACTGCTGCAGGCTGGCCTGCCGAGCAGTCGCGCAGCGCGCTGAACGCCTATGCCGATGTCGAGTTTGCCGTGCCGGTGCCCAAGCCGAGGCCCTATCTTTCGGCGCGCGAGGCTTTCCTCTACCTGGTGTTGTTCGCGACGCTGTATCTGTGGGCCTGGAACCTGGCCAGCCTGTTGTTCGACCTGATCAACCATGCCTTCCCGGATCCTGCCGATGATCGAAGCCGGCTCGTCAACGTGGTCCAGTCGGTCCGATGGTCCATCTCGTCGGTGATCATCGCCTTCCCGGTATTCCTCTACGTCGCCCATTACCTCAGTCGCGAGCTGGCGCGCAGTCCGATCAAGCGACTGTCGGCGGTGCGCCGCTGGCTGACCTACCTCACGTTGTTCATCGCGTCGATCGTCCTGATGGGCGACATGATCGTCCTGGTAAGCAACGTGCTGGGGGGTGAACTGTCGGTCCGCTTCTTCCTGAAGTTCCTTGTCGCTGCGGTGATCGCCGGCGCCATCTTCGGCTACTACCTGTTCGACCTGCGCACCGAGGAGAAGGAACAGTGACCGCGCCAGCGCGTGCAGGCAACGTTGGCCGATCGCTGGCCATCCTCGCCAGCGTGGTCGTGGTGGCGACCATCGTCGCATCGGTGATCGTGACGGGAACACCGGCGCAGCAGCGCGAGGTCAATCTGGATGCGCAGCGAGTGAGTGACCTGGAAAAGATCGGCGAAGCGATCGATCGTCACGTCGAGCAGGCCGGCGCGCTGCCGGCCAGCCTGGCCGAGCTGGCCGCCACGCCCGGCGTGCGGCTGGCCATCGTCGATCCGGTAACGGCCAGCCCGTATGACTTCCAGGCAACCAGTGGCCGAACCTACCGGCTGTGTGCGAGCTTCACTACCGACACCGCGAAGACGCCGGCGCCTGCCGGTTACGGCTACGGTTACGACGATACGAAATGGGCCCATGGCGCCGGCCGCCGCTGCTTCGACCGCACGGTGGAAGATCCAGGCAAGTAGCCCTCACTGCAAGACGCGCATCAGCAACCAGGCCGGCACGCCGACGTAGAACAACAAGCGGCCAAGACCCTCGAGGGTGTTCCTGGCATCGCCCACGCGTTCCGGTCGCAGGGCGATGGCCATCAACGTGATCGCCTCGATGCCTACGCGCAACACCGCCGCGAACAACACCATGCCGATGGCCCACGACGCCCACCAGATGGCGAGCGCGATCAGGTAGGCCTTCAGGCCGAACGTGTAGTACTCACCGAACGTGCCGCCGTAGGCGATGTGCTGGTGCAGGCGGAACGCGGGCAGCGCCGGGACCAGCGGGAACAGGACGAACTTGAACAAGGGGCCGTCGATGCGCCATCGCTTCGCTGTCGCGCACACGTGGGCGTAAACGGCAGCGCGTCGCGTTAGGGTGTGCGCCAAGGTGGCCGGTGCGCCGGCATGCACCAGCGCGCGAACCAGTGCGGACGGATCGGCCAACGCGATGCCCTGCGTCCAACGTTGGCCCGAGGCGAGTCGCAGCCATGCGCCGGCCGAGGGAATCGGCACGGTCCAGGCATCTACGGCGGTGATGTCCTTTGCGTCTATCTCAGTGCGTCGGCCGGCTTGTTCAAGCACCAGCATGCCGTCTGCGACCCGAACGGTCGCAGCGAAGGCGCGACGCAGCGCCCAGGCGGCGGCCTCGGGCGCGACCACCAGGCCGGCGAACATCCACATCCGGGGCAGCGTGTCGGCCGGTTCGCCGCTGCCGAACACGGTGGCAAGGCCCACCCACGCCAGGCCGACCAGCGCGAACAGGCGAAGCAGTGCCGCAGCGATGCGCCAGGCTGGCGAAAGCGCCACGCAACGGGAGGTGAATTCTTTTTCGATCACGTCCGCCGCCGAATTGTCTGCCGCGCTGCGCGCCGAACGCGACTTCACCGCCCCGGCCAGGGACAGCCCCGCCAGCACGACCAGCAAGGCCAGCCCCGCGCGCCCCACCCAGTTGCCCCAGGCCATCATCAAGGTCGTGCTTTCTTCGGGCTCGTGCACTTCGCCGATCAACAACTCCTGCTTGCCCATCGACGTGGCTGCGATTACTGCGCCGCTGGCATCGATCACCGCGCTGATGCCGTTGGCGGTAACGCGCACCTGCGGCAGGCGCGTCTCGATGCTGCGGAATGCCGCGACATTCAAGTGCAGGTTCGCGCCCGACGGATAATCGGTGAACCACGAATCGTTCGACATCGTCAGGATCATCCGCGCGCCCAGGCGCGCACCATCGATGCCCAGGTTCGGATTCACGTCGTCCAGGCAGATCATCGGCAGCACGGGAATTTCGCGGCCATCCGCCAGGCGCAGTGGAAACACGCGCGCGCCGTCGCCGCGTGTCCAGGTGCCGGTCCACGGCATCAGGCGTCGAAATGTCGGGCCGTCCAGCCATGCCGGCACGTGTTCGGTGAACAGGAACAGGTCGGTCTTGCGATAGAAGCCGAGTTTTCCGGATTTCGGTTCGACGAAGGCGGCGGCGTTGTATTCGCCGTTGGCATCGATGTCGTAGGTGCCGAACACCAGCGGCACGCCGGCGGCGGTAACGAAGTCCAGGATCTCGCGATCGAGCGCCGCGCCGTCTTCGCTCTTCGGGCTGCCGAAGGTGGTCGGGTACACCGTTTCCGACCACAGCAGCGCATCCACCTGATGCTGCTCGACCGCCGCGCGCGACATGGCGTAGTGCGTGTCCAGCACGTGGCGAACCACCTCGTAGGCGCCGATCTCGCGGCGCATCCGTTCGTAGTCGTAAATATTCGACTGCACCACGCCGATGCGGATCGGCGCCTGGTCAACGTGTCCCGTGCCTGCCATCGACTGCAGGCGAAGCATCCCGTAGCCACCCATCATCAGCGGCACGAACAATGACAGGGCAAGCGGCATCGTCAGTGCGCGCACGCCTTCGTGTCGCCGGCCGATGGCAAAGGCCACGCCCTCGTTCACCAACACCAGCAGGAAGGTGATGCCCGCCGCGCCGCCCAGGTCGGCGACTTGCCGCAGTTCGGGCGACGGGTACAAACCATGCCCGATCGTGTCGCCCAATAATTTGGGCATCAGCCATTCCGCTGCAACCCAGGCCGAGGCGCCCGCCAGCGCGCGCAGCAGCGGGCCATGGCGGCGGCCGACGAGGTGCCGGACCAGCGCGAAGGCGATTATCTGTGGCTGCAGCAAGGGCGCACCGGCCAGCAATACCAACAGGCCAGCGAGTGATCCGATGCCGGTGAACGATCCGATGGCGATGCCGAACCACGCGAATACGGCCGCGACCAGGGCGATGCTCATCAGCCAGCCGCTTAGCAGGGCGCGCGGCACGGTGGGAGTGGCATTCAACGCCAGCAACCAGGGCACCAAGGCGACGAAGCCCAACAGGTACGCGACTCCGCCCCGCGCATACAGGCCGAACAGCATCGCACTGGCCACGAGGCCAGCGATCGAACGCCAGCCCGGGTGGGAGAAGCGTGCAGTGTTCAGGCGGGAGTACTCCGCGGATCGATGGGCGGCGGAATTTCGATCGGGCGCAGCGGCAGGCCGGGCGGCGCCATCTCGGGCGGCACGACGCGGTCGGGTGGAATCTCGATGCGTCGCCCCGCGCTGTCGAAGAATTCAAAATCCGGCGAGTACATCAGGATCGGTTCGATGCGCTGGCCGTCATCGGTGGCCTGGAAATGCCGGACATAGCCCGGTGGCAGCACGTAGTCCTCGGGAACGGCCAGGCCGATCAGCGGCGGGCTGGTGCCCGGTGGCGGAAACGCGCCGATGCCGGTGTGGATGCCGGCCTTGTTCAATTCCTCGATGACTTCCTTTGCACTCGGCGCCGGTTGGCCGGGCACGTAGAAGTTGGCGAGGTCGTTGGGGTCGTTCGAATTTCCTGTCACTTGCGTCGGCCGCCCTGTCAGTTGGCGGTCGCCGGTGGTGATGGCTGCCGAGGCTGCGCCGTCCGTTCCATTTGTGGCGCGCGCGCCAGGCGTTCCCGCATCGGACGCCACGCGATCATTGCCGGATGCCTGGTGGTCGGACGCCATCGTGATCAGGTAGCCGATGAAGCAGCCGGCCAGGACCAGCGCCAGCGCCTTGTAAAGCCAGCCGGAACGCGAGCCGCCGGAGGCGTTTTCGGTTACGCGAACGCCATCGCCGCCCGGTGGGGGCGGCGATGGATTTCCATTTTCAGATGCAGCCATCGACGCACTCTAGCGCGTCGTGGCGGTTACGGCGTGGCCGGGCCGTGTGTGGACAGCGACCAGCCCATGCGCTCGTGGCCGTAGGCGTTCCAGATTGGGCTCTTGCCGTCGATGAACGAGGTGTAGCGCGGCGCGCCCGTGCCGGTGGAACCACCAAACAGGCCGGCCGTTACCGTGCCGCCGGTGAAGGTCGGGTGGGTGTTGTCGGACTGGATGTAGTCGTAGCTGGACGATGCCGACACGAAGTGCGTGTTGGCGTCGCGCAGGGTCGGGAGCAGCGTCGAGGTGATGCGGGTGACGTAGCTGGCCTCGGTCTCGCCCAGCACGTACTTCAGCGCTTCGGAATCGATCGCGCCGTCGCCGTTGCTGTCGTAGTCAGCGCCCATGTACTCGGCAAAGTTGTCCGCGCACTTGAAGCCCTTCTGCGATGCATACGCGCACATCCAGTAGTTCATCTTGGCCAGCGCCGGAAGGAAGGTGGTGCGCATGTTCACCTTGGCGCCGGTGGTGGAATCGGTGCACGAGCTGAGCACGTTGTCTGCGTCGTAGCCGGGGTAGTGCAGGTTGCCGACGATCTTGAGCTTGGTGCCGGCATAGGCGTTGGCGTTGATGAAATCCATCGCCGCGGCGACATAGGTCTTGCAGTTGTTCAGCGCGGTGGTCAGCCCCGCATAGTTGCAGGTGCCGGTCTGGCTCTTGAAGGCGCTGCGCGCCTGCAGGCCGTCGTTGCCGCACATCTCGAAGGTGACCACGCGGGTCGAGCTCGCCTGCATGTACGACTTCTCGGCGACGATCTTGTTGTTGTACACATCCGATGCCACGGCGCCGGACTTGGCGCGGCGGATGCTTTCGATATCGGCATTCCAGGGCGCCGACAGGTACTCGGCCTCGACCGTGGGCGCCGAGTAGCGCGCTGCGCTGGTGGTCGAACCGGTGTAGCCGGCATAGATGGAATCGCCGTAGGCAACGACCCGGTACTTGGTGGTGGTGTTGGCCCGGTTGACGGTCCAGGACACATTCTGGTTGAGCGTGTTGGCCAACGCCGTCGAGCCGGTAACCAGCAGGGCGAGGGCGGGGACGAGCGTACGAGCGGACTTGCCGAAACGGATGGTCATGACAGCATCCCTGTTGGAGGTGTGTTTCCGCAGGAGTCGGGGGACCCCTGTAACTGATAACGCAACCTGATCGGCAACCGGCCCCTTGCAGGCCTCCCCGAGCCGCCCCGTACCCTAGCGTTTGTTGTGATGGCCGTCAACATTCCCGCGGCGTTTCGGGCAAGGGGCGAAATGGTTTAAATGACTTATGCCACGCGCCGGAATAGGTGCCAGCGCTCAGGATGCGGCCACATCCCCAGTACGGTCCCTCCTTTCATGCGCTTGTCCCTGCTGCTGTTGTTGGTTTCGTTCTCCGGCGCGCTCTGCGCCCAGACCCCGCCGGCTGCTGCACCGCACCAGATTCCGAAGCTGCCCGAGGGCATCGTGATCGACGGCCAACTGGACGACGCGGCCTGGGCCAGCGCCGGCGAGTTCGAGCTTCCTTTCGAAATCTCCCCCGGTGACAACATCGCCGCGCCGGTCACCACCAAGGCGCGCATCGGCTATACCGAAACCGCCCTGTACGTTTCCTTCCGCGCCAACGACCCGAAGCCCGGCGACATCCGCGCGCGCCTGCGCGACCGCGATGCTGCGTACCGCGACGACTTCATCGGCATCATGGTGGACACCTTCGACGACCAGCGCCGGGCCTACGAATTCTTCGTCAATCCCCTCGGCGTGCAGATGGACCTGATCAAGGACCAGGCCACGGGTGACGAGGATGATTCCTGGGACGGGCTGTGGACCAGCGCAGGCCGCACCACCGATGCCGGTTATGAAGTGGAGATGCGCATTCCGTTCGCCACTTTGCGCTTCCGCGAGGGTGAGCAAGTGAAGCGCTGGGCGTTGAGCTTTTTCCGCAGCTACCCGCGAAGCGCGCGCCACCAGATCACCAACCAGAAGGTCAGCCGGGATTCCAATTGTTTCCTGTGTACGTTCGAGAAATTCGAAGGCATGGCCGGCGTGCGGCCGGGCCGCAACCTGGACGTGGTGCCAACCATCACCATTGCCCGCCCCGAGTATCGCAACGAGGCAGGCAGCCCCTGGTTGAATGATGGCGTCAATATCGAGCCGGGCGTGGACGTGTCGTGGTCGCCATCGCCCAACCTGACCTTGAATGGCACGATCAACCCGGACTTCTCGCAGGTCGAAACCGACCAGGCGCAGCTCAACCTCAACGACAGCTTCGCGCTGTTCTTCCCGGAGAAGCGCCCCTTCTTCCTGGAAGGCGCCGACTACTTCAACACGCAGTTCAACGTGCTGTACACGCGGCAAATCTCCGATCCGTCCTGGGGCGTGCGCGTGACCGGGCGCAACGGCGATGGCACCTACGGCGCCTTCGTCGCGCAGGACACCACGACCTTGTTGCTGGTGCCCGGCGTGCTGGGCTCGGGATTCCGCGTGCTCGACCAATCCGCCGACGTTGCGGTGGCGCGCTACCGCTACAACCTCAATGAAAACACGACGCTGGGCGTCATCGGCACCTTCCGCCATGGCGACGATTACGCCAATGACGTGGTCGGCGTGGACGGCCGCTACCAGAAGGGCGCGCATACGGTCACGGCGCAATTGCTGCGCAGCGATTCCGAGTATCCGCTGTCGCTGGATTTCGCCGATGCGTCGCCGTCGGGCAATGCGTTGCGCGCGTTCTATAACTATGGCAACCGCGAGTGGGATTTCACGATCGGCCACACCAAGGTGGATCCGGGCTTCCGCGCAGACCTGGGCTTCGTCGGGCAGGTCGGGTTCGACCGGTCGCTGGTGGGCGGCAGCCATACCTGGTACGGCAAGGAAGGCGACAAGATCACCCGGATGAATCTGTACACCGACTTCGATATCACCCACCGCTTCGACGGGCAGTTACTCGAGCGCGAGCTGGAGACCAGCTTCAATATCCAGGGCCCGATGCAGAGCAGTGTCAATTTCAGTGCCTTGACCCGGGTGCGTTTCTGGAACGAGCAGATGTTCGATGAAACCAACCTGGCGGTGAGCGTCAATGTCACGCCGTGGTCTGGCATCAGGCTGGGCACCTACATCGGCGCCGGCAAGCGCGTGGACCTGCGCGCCTCGCGCGAGGGCCGCCTGACGTCCTGGGAAGTGTGGGGCGAGGTCGACCTGGGCCGCGGCATCAGCATCGTTCCCAATGCCAGTTGGTCGCAGATGAAGCGCGACGGAGGCACGGCCTTCACCGCACTGGTGTTCGACACGCGCGTCAGCTGGCAGCTCGATCCGCGCCAGCGCCTGCGCCTGACACTGCAGGGCAGCCATATCGAACGCGACCTCTCGCTTTACGAGCCGGACTCGGTGGGCAAGGGCGGCCGCGAGTGGGGCGGGCAGTTGCTGTATTCGTACAAGGTCAATCCGCGCACGGCGTTCTACGGCGGCGTGTCCTACGGCGCGGTGCGCGACGATGACGAGCTGGCGCCCGATATGTTCGGCAACAATCGCGGCGTGTTCCTGAAGTACAGCTACGGATGGCAGCCGGGCGGTTGAGTCAGGTCATTTGACTTTTGCCCGGACGCGCGCCGAACATGCGGCTGGTCCGACCCGAAGCGAGCGCTGCGATGCACAGACTTGTCCTGCTTGTTGCTTGCGCCTTGCTGCTGCTTGTTCCTGCAACGGTCGCCGCCGGACAAACGGATCCGCAGCCCGCGTGGCCATTGTGCGGCCGGATCAGCGCCAATCCGCCGGTGGGCTGGACCGAAGGCCAGGGTTGCCCGGCGTCGCGCTTCGGCAACGCCGCCTATTCCGACCAGCCGCTGTCGTCCACCTACGGGCCGCGGCCGCTGTATTCGGGCGACAACCGTTACGACTTCCACCGTGGCGTGGATATCGCCGCGCCGCTGGGCACGCCGGTGTTCGCCATTGCCGACGGCCTGGTGCAAATCGCCGGCCCCGACCCGGGCTACACCGATCCGCTGGTCAAGTTGCGCCATTTTCGACCCGGCCAGTCCAGCTGCGCCGGCGTCGGCTGTTACTACAGTCTTTACCTGCATGTCAGCGACTGGGTGGTTCCGGTTGGCACGACCGTCAGCAAGGGCCAGCTGATCGGGCACACCGGCGCCAGCAGCGCCAGCGACTTTGCCCACCTGCATTTCGAAGTCCGCGATGCGCCCGCGTCGGACACCGCATCGGCGTGGTCGCGCGATGCCGTGCATCCCTTGCGCGTGTTGCCCTACTCGGTGGCCAATAACAGTAGTGTCGTCTTCGGCGCGGTCAACACCGGCAATGCCAACGCAACCGTCGCGCAGGTAACGGTTTCGAGTAATCGCTACGACCTGCAGTCGGTGGAGATGAGGGTGTTCGACGCCAACCATGTCGAGATTGCGCAACCGGGCAACACGCCCAATGCGCGTGGTTATTACGTGAAGCCGCCCTTCTTCGACATGGAAGCCAGCAACTTCCAGTACAGCCACAAGGACTCGGCGGCGTTCCCCTGGGAAAGCTATGGCGTGGGTGGGGCGAACGAGTGTCCCTACGCCAGCGACCATGGCGCTGCCTACGACGGCAACGTGCACCTGGATGCGCAGTCGCCCGCCGATTTCCACCAGGGCCTGTTCAATGGCGTGCTGGTAAGCACCCGGAAATATTGGCCGAGCGACGTGGCCGACTATTGGCTGCAGCTTGAGTTCCAGGCACTGAAGGGACCTGCTGCGTGCATCGAGGCCACGGCTGTCTTCATTGGCGCTGCAAGCCAGACGGGGAAGTGGGGCGCCTGCACGCCGCCGCCTCCCAGCCCGATCACGATGACGCTGGCTGCAAGCAGTCGCGGCAACGCGGTTACGGTGCGCTGGAGCGGGGCTACTGGCGCCAAGGTGGATGTGCGGCGCAATGGCGCGTTGTTGGCCAGCCCGAAGAACACCGGCAGCTACACCGACAAGCTGGTCGTGAAAGGCGCGACGTATAGCTACAAAGTCTGCCAGGCTGGCTCTGCCACCGCCTGTTCCAGCGAGTCGACGATCACGCCTTAGTGCGGCCGCCAATTGGTAGACTCCGGAAATCCATTTCCCTGGGGAACACCGTGAAAGTACGCTTGGTCGTGATGGTGGTGCTTGGCCTGTGTGTTTCGATGGCATCGCCGTTGGTCGCGGCGGCCGCGCCGCTGGACGCAGCCACGCTGCAGCGCATCACGGCGATCGAGCCGCAGGTCATCGCCTGGCGTCGCGATCTGCACGAACATCCCGAACTGGGCAATCGCGAGTTCCGTACTTCGAAGATTGTCGCTGAGCACCTCAAGAAGTTGGGCCTGGAGGTGCAGACCGGCGTGGCCCATACCGGCGTGGTGGGACTGTTGCGCGGTGGTCGCCCGGGGCCGGTCGTCCTGTTGCGTGCCGACATGGATGGATTGCCCGTTACCGAAACGGTCGCATTGCCCTTTGCCTCGAAGGCGCGCGCCATTTTCAATGGCGATGAGGTCGGCGTGATGCATGCCTGCGGGCATGACACGCACGTGGCGATACTGATGGGCGTTGCGACAGTGATGGCGGCGATGCGCAAGGACATCCGGGGCACGGTGAAATTCGTATTCCAGCCCGCTGAAGAAGGCGCCCCCATCGGCGAGGAAGGCGGCGCCGAGTTGATGGTGAAACAGGGCGTGCTGGAAAATCCGAAAGTGGATGCGGCCTTTGGCTTGCACATCAGTGCCGCGCTGGAGGCAGGCAAGATCAACTGGCGGCCCGGTGGTGCCTACGCCAGCGTGGATGACTTCCGCATCCTGGTGAAGGGCCGCCAGGCCCATGGCGCCTACCCGTGGACGGGCGCCGATCCGGTGGTCGCTTCGGCCTACATCATCACTGCGTTGCAGACAGTGGTCAGCCGCGAGATGAAGCTCACCCACAACGCATCGGTGGTGACCATCGGCAAGATCACCGGCGGCGTGCGTTCCAACATCATCCCCGCCGAAGTGGAAATGATCGGCACGCTGCGTGCGCTTACGCCCAAGGATCGCGCCCACCTGCACGACAGCGTGCGGCGCATCGCCAACAACGTGGCAGAAAGCCTGGGCACGACGGTGGAGGTCAAGATTCCGATGACCCACGGCTACCCGGTGACCTTCAACAACCTGGCGCTGGCCGATGAGATGCGGCCGGTGCTGGACGCCGTGGCGGGCAGCGACAATGTGGTCTCGAATCCGCCGGTGACCGGCGCCGAGGATTTTTCATTCTTCGCCGAGAAAGTGCCGGCCCTTTACCTCGGACTGGGCGGTCGCTCGCCGGCCATCAGCGAGGACGAGGCGCCGGGGCACCACACGCCCACCTTCCAGATCGACGAAAACGGCCTCGCGCTGGGCGTGCAGGCGTTGACGGCGATGACGCTGAGCTACCTCGGGACGCATTCCACGCCCTGATCACCAACGTCGCGCCTGGCATCGTGGGAAGAAGTCCCCCGTCAGGCTTTCGACTGACAGGGGACGGTGTTACCGGTGTCGTGCCGCTTTCTCAGCGCGCCTGTTTCATCAGCAACAGCTGGCCGCCCTCGACGAGGTCGGAAGGCAGGGCGACGCCGTTGATGCTGCCATGGTGCGCTTGCACGTCCAGCAGGAAGTATCGGTAGCTGCTCGTGTCGTAGCCGGGCGTGCCCGCGAACAAGCCGGACACTTCGACGATACCCGATGACTCTTCATCGGACTGCTTTGCGTCGCTGCCGTCGATGTCCGCTGCGGCGCCGCTGATGAAGCGGGTGGCATCGTGTTGCGCCAATACCGTGGTGACGCGGGTGGCGGCGTGATACTTCCAGACCTTGCCCAGGTGGACCTGGTTGCCGACGTCCTCCTGCAAGATCACGTCGCCGGCGCCGTCAACGGCCAGGTTGTCGAGCATCCGCTGGCCCGTCAGTTCGCCATCGATCAGCACTTCAATCGTGCCGCCGGCCAAGGGGTTGTGGATGTCTGCGAAAGTCATGCGCCACAGGCGCGTGTTGCCGGTGAAATTGGCCGTCGTGACAAAGTAGAAGCGATTCGGATTTTGGGTGTCCCATGCGCCATCCTCGACGCGATTCAGCCCGGTGCCTCCCGTGTCCACCAGCGAGAAATTGCCGACGTAGCCATGCGGAATCGGATTGACGCCGCTTTCGGTGGCATAACCATCGATGGATACCTGGAAATTGGCGCCGTTGGCCAGGCCGGCCAACTCGATCGGGCCTCCCTTCGCTTGCTTCTCGCCCAGGTAGAAGTAGAGCTTGCTGGCATTCAGCGCGCCGTCGTCCATGCCAGCGACGATGGTCAGGTCCTGCGGATAGGGACTGGCCAGCAGGTTTTCCCAGGCCGCCTTGCCTACGCCGGGCAGTTCATACGTGGTGCCGTGCTGGCGACCAGCAGCGATGTGTGCGAAGCCGCGGCCGCCGGTGGTCTCTTCACCGTTGAGGAAGATGCGGCCTTCGTTGAAGCCCTTGCCGGTGCTGCTGTTGAAGAATGCGGTGGTCTGCGCCAGGTCAGCCGAGCAGAACCGGTTGAATGCGACGGCCGGCGTTGCGACGTAAGCGCTGCCATCCCACAGCTTCACGGTGTTGATCAGGTCGTCACCGTTCAATACCTTCAGGTCGCTCTTGCGCACCTGCCACTTCGAGACGAACGCCCCTTTGGCGCCATGCGTGCGGACGACGCCGACGCCGGCGCCCAATTCGTGCGCCATCAGCACGGTGATCGTGCCGTCGCCGTTGTCGAACGCGCCAAGGCCGTCCGGTATGCCGGACATGCGATAGCTTTCATTGCCCTTGTTCTTGCGCTTGACGCTGTCGCCAACGCTGAGCACGGAAGTGAACTCGACGCTGCTGTCGATCGGCGTGAGGTAGGGCGTGGCCGACGTGCTTGGGCCGACCGCCGCCATCGCGGTGGCGGGCACCAACAGCGCGGCGATAAGGGTGGATAGCAGCGTGCGCGGGACAAGGAATTGCGTGGATTTCATCTGGAATCTCCGAGGGGGCTGGTCAGGGGACGAGCAGCGCCACGCTAGGGACTTCCAGTTGCCGTTTGATGAGATGCGGGTGACAGTTTTAGGGCGGATCAGTCGATCCGGTAAACGCGCGCCTTCGGCAGGTCTTCATCCACCTGCAGGAACCAGCGGCCGGCGAAGCCCGGCACCAGCACGATTACCGGTGCATCCATCGGCTTGCGCAGCTTCATGTAGCCCTGGGTGCCGGCGTAGCCCGCGCCCAGCTTGGCGAAACCGGAAAGGATGAAGATAAGGGACAGGCCGAAGCGGCCGGCGACCGAGGCGATGTTGTTCATGGCGTTGCTCCTGGAAGGGTGGGTGAAGCTGTGGCCAGTAATATGGGCCGTTCCATAAACAGCATCAATATACCTATTGGCAACGAATCGTTGTATTTACAGCAACAATAAGAACCAGCAGGCCGGCACCGTAATCTGATTGTCATCGGATCGAAATACGCTCTCCCCATGACCATCAAAACCGCGCGTTTCCGACTTGTATCGGCCCTTTGCCTGCTGATTGGATTGTCAGCGGGACCCGCATCGTGGGCATCCCCGGACAACAAGGCGATCGAGCAGCGCCTGACCCCCGAGCAGATGCATGAAACCGGGCTGGACACGCTGACGGCGGCTCAGTTGGCCCGCTTGAATGAACTCCTGCAGCAGGAACGGTCAATCGAGCCCGTGGTTGCCCGGGAACGCTCCGGCGCAGAACGCGGCGCCACCTCGTACCTGGGCCTGGACGAAAAACCCATCACGACGCGTCTGAAGGGTTCCATCAGCAGTTGGGAACCCGGCACCGAATTCGTATTGGAAAACGGCCAGGTGT
>JAPLSI010000127.1 GCA_026398715.1 Gammaproteobacteria bacterium | reverse complement strand
GTCTTGCGTACGTGCAGCCCTGCCGCCGGCCCACGGATGGTCGCTACGGCGAAAATCCCAATCGCCTTCAGCGTTACTACCAATACCAGGTGGTGATGAAGCCAAATCCCGACGACCTGCTCGATCGCTACCTCGGCTCGTTGAAGGCGCTGGGCGTGGACCCGCTGGTGCACGACCTGCGCTTCGTCGAGGACAACTGGGAATCGCCGACCCTGGGCGCCTGGGGACTGGGCTGGGAAGTGTGGTTGAACGGCATGGAGATCACCCAGTTCACCTACTTCCAGCAGGCCGGCGGCCTGGAGTGTCGCCCAGTGACGGGCGAGATCACCTACGGCCTCGAGCGCCTGTGCATGTACCTGCAGAATGTCGACAACGTGTTCGACCTGGTCTGGACGGTCGGCCCGCAGGGCATCGTCACGTATCGCGACGTGTACCACCAGAACGAAGTGGAACAGAGTACGTACAACTTCGAAGTGGCCGATGTCGCCGAGCTGTTCCATCGTTTCGACGCCTGCGAGGCCGAGGCGCACAAGCTGGTGGAACACGGCCTGCCCCTGCCCGCCTACGAACAAGTCTGCAAGGCATCGCATTGTTTCAACCTGCTCGATGCGCGGCGCGCCATCTCGGTGACGGAACGGCAGCGCTACATCCTTCGCGTGCGCACCTTGTCCCGCAATGTCGCCCAGGCCTATCACGCGCAACGCGAAAAGCTCGGCTTCCCGGGCCTGGCAAAAACTGCAGCCGCTGCAACGGCCAAGGACGTGGCCCATGGCTGACATGAAATCGCTGCTGGTTGAAATCGGCACGGAAGAGTTGCCACCCAAGGCGCTGCCGGAACTGGCGCGCGCCTTGTTCGACGGCATTTGCGCGGGCCTGGAAAAACGCGGCGTCGAATTCGACCGCACCGGCGCCCAGCCGCTGTATTCACCGCGTCGCCTGGCCGTGCTGCTGCCGGCCGTCGCGCTGCAGCAGCCGACGCAGAAGAGCGATGCGCTCGGCCCGTACAAGAACATCGGCCTGGATGCGCAGGGGCAACCGACCCAGGCATTGGCCGGATTCGCCGCCAAGAACGGTGTCGAGATTTCCCAGCTGCAAACCGTTACCGA
Organism: Gammaproteobacteria bacterium; assembly: GCA_026398715.1. The sequence goes on along the minus strand of JAPLSI010000127.1, from coordinate 34,194 downwards.
CGCCAAGGGTGAGCGCTTCGTCGCCCGCAGCGAAAAACCCGGCGCAAGCACGGCCGAGCTGCTGCCCGAGATCATCAACGAGGCAGTGAAGGCGCTGCCGATTCCCAAGCCGATGCGCTGGGGCAACCGCGACATCGCCTTCGTGCGGCCCGCGCACTGGTTGCTGGTGTTGCTGGGTGAAAAAATCGTGGACGCCGAGGTGCTGGGCTTGCGCTCGGACCGCATGAGCCGCGGCCATCGCTTCCACCATGGCAAGCCGGTCTGGATTTCGGCGCCGGAAGACTATGTCGATGCGATGCGCCAGGCCTACGTGCTGGTCGATCCGGCCGAGCGGCTGGCCCGGGTGCGCGAAGAAATCGAAAGCGCCGCAGCGCGCGCCGATGGCGTGGCCCGCGTCGCGCAATCCTTGCTGCAGGAAGTGAGCTGCCTGGTGGAATGGCCGCGCGCGATCTTGTGCAGCTTCGAGCCGCAATTCCTGCGCGTGCCGCACGAAGCGCTGATCTCGACCATGGAGTCGAACCAGAAGTTCTTTCCGGTGCTCAATCGCGAACATCGCCTGACCGAGCATTTCGTCGGCATCGCCAACATCGAATCGACCGACCCGTCCGAAGTGCGCAAAGGCTACGAGCGCGTGATCCGCCCACGTTTCGCCGATGCGCAGTTCTTCTTCGACGAAGACCTCAAGCAGGGCATCGAATCCATGCGCGAAGGCCTGGCCTCGGTGACCTACCAGCGGAAGCTGGGCAGTTATGCCGACAAGACCGATCGCGTGGCGACGCTGGCATCCGCGATCGCCCACCAGGTCGGCGTGGATCCGGAAATGGCGCGCCGCGCCGCGCAACTTTCCAAGGCCGACCTGCAGTCGCGCATGGTCGGCGAGTTTCCGGAATTGCAGGGCATCATGGGTCGCTACTACGCCAGCGCCATCGGTGAACCGGGCGCCGTGGCCAATGCCATCGACCATGCCTACCTGCCGCGTTTCGGTGGCGACGCCATCGCGCCGGCGCCGCTGTCGCAGGTGCTGGCCGTGGCCGAACGCCTCGATACCCTGGCCGGTGGTTTCGCCGCCGGGCTCAAGCCCAGCGGCAACAAGGATCCGTTCGCCTTGCGTCGCAACGCGCTTGGCCTGGCGCGCACGCTGGTGGAAGGACAGATCGATTGCGCCTTGCGCCCGTTGCTGGTGCTGGCCAATGCCGGTGTCGGCCAAACCGATCCGGCCGCCACCGAAGAACTCGCGGGCTTCATCATCGAGCGCCTGCGCAGCTATTACGGCGACCAGGGCCTGGGCAACGCGCAGTTCGATGCCGTGGCGACCCTGGGCGATGCGGTCGTGTCACTGGCCGATTTCGATCGCCGCCTGAAGGCCATCGCCGAATTCGCGAAACTCCCCGAAGCCCCCGCGCTGGCCGCTGCCAACAAACGCATCCGCAACATCCTGCGCAAGAACGAAGGCGTGGTGCCCGACGACATCGACGCCGCGTTGTTGGTGGAGCCGGCTGAAAAGGCATTGGACGCAGCCCTCACCGCGGCCATCAACGACACGACGCCCTTGCTGGCGACGCGCGATTACCTCGGCGTGTTGCGTCGCCTGGCGCAATTGCGCGAACCGGTCGATGCCTTCTTCGACGGCGTGATGGTGATGGCCGACGATGCCGCCGTGCGGGGCAATCGCCTGGCCCTGCTGCGCAGCCTCGCCGATCGTTTCGCCGCGGTCGCCGCAGTGGAGCAATTGTCCAACGCATGAATCGGCCCGACCCGGCGCGGTTATTGTGGGAATCGGGCCAGCAGCACATTCGTGCCGGCCGCCTGCCCGCCGCGCAGGCGTCGTTCGAAAAGCTGGTCGAGCTGTCCCCTTGGCATATTCCAGCGCGCCTGTTGCTGGCCAGCGTACTGCTCGCGCAGGGTGGCGTTCGCGGCGCGGCGGAGCAGGCCAAGTTCGCCGCGTTTGCCCTGCCCGACGATGCCGACATGATCTGCCGCGTGGCGCAGTGCCTGGTGAAAGTCGGCGAGATCAATGCCGCGCGCGCCTGCATGGCGCATCCGGAAGTGGCGCGCACCCGCAATGCCCCGGCACTGGCCGGCCTGGCGCATATCTATCAGGGGCTGGGCCTGCACGAAGAGTCGCTCGCCCTGATGGATCGCGCTCGCTCGCTGGGCTTCGACAATCCTGACTTCCGTTATTTCCGGGCGATCCAGTTGCAGTTCAACGGTCGCGTCGGCGAGGCGACAAGCGAACTCGAGGCCTGCCTGCGCATGGGCCCCACCTTCGGCCGCGCCTCGCTGACCCTGGCGCGATTGCGCAAGTGGACCGCGCAGGACAACCACCTGGATTTCATCCGCCAGCGACTGGCTGAAGTGGCCGCCGGCACCGAGGACCATGCCGGTTTCGAATTCGCCCAGTACAAGGAACTCGAAGACCTCGGCCGCAACGACGAAGCCTGGGCCGCGCTGCAGCGGGCGAATGCGGTGATGCACGAACGCCTCAAGCACCAGCCGCAGCTCGAGCAAAGCCTGTTCGACGCGGTGATAGAACGCTGCACGCCGCAATTCCTGCAGGCGCGCGAGCATCGCTTCGAAGGGCCGATGCCGATCTTCATCGTCGGCATGCCGCGTTCGGGCACGACCTTGCTCGAGCGCATCCTTGGCAATCATTCGCAAGTGACGCCGGCCGGCGAGCTGGCTGATTTTTCCAGGCAGTGGCGCTGGACGGCCGACCTGCACGGACATCGCGTGCTGGACGAGGCGCTGGTCGCGAGTGCCGGGCGGATCGACTTCGCCGAACTCGGCCGACGCTATCTCGAGCAAACCCAATGGCGCGCCAACGGCAAGCGCTGGTACGTGGACAAGCTGCCGCCCAACTACATGCTGGCTGGTTTCATCCGCCTGGCGCTGCCGCAGGCACGCATCGTGCACATGTCGCGCGACCCGATGGACCTGTGCTTTTCCAACTATCGGGCGCTGTTCGGCGACGCCTTTGCCTACAGCTACGACCTCGACGCGCTGGCCGCGCATCATGCGCAATACCGGCGGCTGATGGCGCACTGGCATCAAGCGATGCCGGGCGCCGTGCACGATGTCGCCTACGCCGATCTCGTGCAGGACACCGAAGCGACAGCCCGCGCGCTGTTTGACTACTGCGGCCTGGACTTCGAAGCCGGCTGCATCGACACCACGCGCAACGCCGCGCCCGTCGCGACGCTGAGCAGCGCGCAGGTGCGCGAGCCCATCCACACGCGGTCGCTGCAGGAATGGCGGCGTTTCGAGGTGCAGCTGGAGCCGCTGCGGCAGGCGCTGCAGCCAGGCTGAGCGCGCGCCGGATCGAATGAAGGGGCAAAAAAGAGCCGGCGATTGCCGGCTCTTTCCACACACTTTTCCGATAGACCTTACTTGGCGGCGAAGTCGATCGAGTACTGCACCCAGAAGGCGCGGCCATATCCGTTGTAGTTGAAGATGTTGTAGTACGGATAGGCGGTGTAGCTGAGGTCCTGCGGCGGCTTGCGGTTGCCGAGGTTGTTGACGGTCAGCTCCAGCCTGCTGTTTTCGGTGACTTCATAGCCCAGGTTGAGGTTGAACAACATGTACGGGGCGATGTCGCCGGCCGCCGTGCCATTGATGGCAGGCAGGCCGAGCTGCGCGGCGTAGTTCGGCGTCGAACCGTAACGCGTGCCGTGCAGGTTGGCGTTGAAGCGGCCGATTCCCCAGCTGAAGTCACCGCTGGCCACGGTCTTGAATTCGCTCGAGAAGGTCGGCGAACCCAACACGTCGATCACCGGATCACCCGGGAAGCGCGTGTACTCGTGCTTGAGCGTGTTGTTGTAGCTGAAGCCCAGCTCGAAGTTGCCGTTGCGTCCGCCGCCCCAACGGAACGTGGTCGCGGCGATGACGCCCGAGACGCGTTCCGATGCGATGTTGACCGGATTGGTGCGGATCAACTGGATCGCATTGGGCTGGAAGCCAGTCGACGGGTTGCGATCGACGCGCGAGATGAAGTCCTGGCAAGACGGCGACGCGATGTCCTGGCGACCTTGGCGGCACTCGTTCTCGTTGAACAGGATCAGGCCCGCCGGCAGGTCGGCCACTTCGTTGTCGATCGACACGTTGTAGTAGTCGGCGCGCAGGTCGAAGCGACGGCTGGGCGACCAGACGAAGCCATAGCCAAACGATTCGGCGGTGATCGACTTCAGCTCCGGATTGCCGATGCGGCGGCCCGCGAAGTTGGCCGGGTTCCAGGTGCAGTCATCGAGGCTCTGGCCGGCTTCCTCGCAACGGTAATAGTCGGTCGCGCTGCTGAAAAAGCCACTGTCGCCGGCGTAGATGTAGGACATGTCCGGGGCGCGGAAAGCGGTGGCGTAGTTGCCGCGCACCAGCAAGGTCTCCATGGGACGGTATTCCAGGCCCAGCTTGTAGGTGCCCCGGGCATCGTCGCCGGCGTCGATGTTCTTGTACTTGTCGTAACGGGCCGACAGGCTGGCGGTCAGCGTGCTGAAGACAGGCACGCGGAATTCCACGGCGACGGCGGCCGTGTCGCGCTTGCCCGCGCCCTGGGTGCCGGTGATGCCCCAGAAATCGCCTGCCAGCACGCGCGGATCAGTTGGATTGTTCCAGACCTGGTGGCCCGCCTGCACCAACGCCGCCATACCCACTGAACCCGCCGGCAGTTCGAACAATTCCGAGTTCGTCAGCAGGAAGTTCACGTTGTGCGTCCAGGTCGTGGACTTGGTGCGGATCTCGTCCAGGAAGCTGGCGTACTCATCCGGGGTCAGCGACTGGTAGTACGCATCCTGGTCGGGGTGATAGACCGGATAGCCGTAGTAGGTGCCAAGTTGCGGGCCGAGGAACTGGTCGCGGAAGAAATCCTCGATGTCGTTGGTCAGCGGCCACATCTGTGAATCGGTGATGTTGAACTGCGAACGGCTGTAGTAGGCGTCGTAGTCCCAGGTCGATTCGCCGAAGGTGCCACGCACGCCGGCCGCGAAGTTGAAGGACTTCGACTTCAGGATCTGTTCCTGCGGTCCGCCGGTTTCTTCGGGCGAGAAGATGTGCTGGTAGAGGTTCAGCGAGAAATCGCGATCGTCCCAGATGTAACCGAAGCTGCCATTCACGTCCGGCACCCAGAACCGCGAGCCGCTCGACGCGGTGGTCTCGTGCACGTTGTAGAGCAGGCTGGCATAAGCCTCGGCGTTGCTGTTGATCGTCCAGTTGGCGTTGAGGTAGCCGCTGACGCTGTCTTCCTTGTTGAGGAAGCTGGTGTTGCCGACTTCAGCTCGGCTGCCGCAGAAGGTGCCGGAGCCGGGGCGGAAGTCGAGCTGGGTGGTGCCGTAGAAGTTGTCGGACAGGCGGCCGCATTGTTCGGCGGTCGGCGTGATGTACTGGCCGGTGAAACCGTCGAGGATGATGAAGGTCCGCGAGCCAAAACGGCGGTTCGGGTCGGGGCTGTCGTTGGTCGAGTCGTACCAGGGGTTCTGGTAGCCGAACATCGCGTCCTGGGTCGAATACTGCAGGCCGTAGGTCAGGTCGAGCGAATCCCAGGTCTTGCCGCCGGTCAGCTGGAAGCGCAGGTTTTCGCCGCCGCCTGCATCGTAACCGCCGAGGCGCAGGCTCATCTGCGTACCTTCGAGGCGCTTCTTCAGGATGATGTTGACCACGCCGGCGATGGCTGCGGAACCGTAAATGGCGGACTGGTTGCCCGGCAGGATGTCGATGCGCTCGACCATGCCGGTCGGGATCGTGGACAGGTCGGTGAAATTGCTCTGGCCGTTGTACAGCAGCGGATAGTCGGCGAGCGGACGGCCGTCAATCAGGATCAGCGTGAAGCCCGGATCCAGGCCGAGCAGGCTGATCGTCGTCGCACCCGGTGTGAAGCCACCGCTGAACTGGTTGTCCTGCACCGCGCCGGTCGCGAGCGGCTGTGCGCGCAAGGCGTCGGAGACGTTGCGGTAGCCCTGCTTCTGGATGTCTTCAGCGGTGATGGTGGTGACCGGCGAGGCGGTCTCCTGCTGCGCCTGGGGGATGAGCGAACCGGTGACGACGACCTTTTCCAACTCGGTGGCTTTCTTGGCTTCTTCCGCGGTCGTGGCGGCGGTGTCTTGCGCCATGGCGGTTGCGGAAAGTGCCCAGAACGCCAGGGCGCTGCTGATCGTGGTGACAATGAGTTTCTTTTTCATCGGAGGCTTCCCCTTCAAGTAAGTGCTGCAATTTGTATTTTTCGCGACGGAAACCCGGTCCGGCGCACGGCAGCGTCAGCAACGGTGGCTGCTGGCCGGTGGCCCGCGTAATTAGTTTTTAACATATGAACCGGGCGGCGGTTGTTAAGCGGGGTCTGCGGAGAAGACCAGAAAAAAACGCCACCCGAAGGTGGCGTTTTTCATCCCTGGCCGCATTGCGGCCCGATGTCCGATCAGTTGCGGAAGGGCTTCGCTTCCGTCACCGGCTCCGGCTCCGCGGCGGGAACCGGGCAACCATCCGCGCCGACTGCTTCGCCAGCCGCCGAGGTCGGGCACTTGTCGTTGCAGTTGTTGACGCCATCGCTGTCGTCGTCCAGATCCGCGCAGGTGGTCTGCACGACCTCTTCGACCACCGGCTCGGGCGCCGGGGCGGCGGCCGCGCCGAATTCCTTGCGGAAGCCCAGGTTGAAGGCCTTCAGGTCCTGGGTGTCATCGCTCAGGCGGGCGCGGTAGCTAAGCGACACATTGGTGCTGTCGCTGACGGCGTAGTCCACGCCCAGGTCGGCTTCGATCCAGTCTTCCGCACCCGGGAAACCGTCCAGGGTGAAGTGGCCGTTCATCGTGTTGCTGCCTGCCTGTACGCGGGTCACGCGGTCCTGGGTGTCACGTGCCCAAGCCACTCGCGCGAACGGGCGGAAGCCGCCCGCGTCGCCCTGGGCCTGGTAACCGATGCGTCCCACGGTGGACTTGTTGTTGAAGTCGCTGAAGTACATCGCCGTCGCGTCGAGGCCGTCCTCGGCATAACCCTGCACGTCGATCTTCTGCCAGGTGGCGCTGACGAACGGGCCGTGGCGGAAGCTGTCGTCACCGAAGGTGAGGCCGGCGCCGAGCTCGGCGCCCGTGTGGGTGGCGCTGGTGTTGCCGACTTCGCTACGCACGGTCGGGCCGAGCACGATGTGGCGAACGATGTCGAGGTTGGCGCTGCCGCCGGTGATCGAGCCGCTGACGTAGCCAATCCCGAAATGACCGACCGCATAACCGGACAACAACACTTCCTTGTTTTCGATGCTGCTGCCGCCGACGTCGCCGTCAGAGCTGCCGAAGGTTGCCGCGGCGCCGAAGCTGAAGCTTTCGCTGGAGCGGAAATCGGCACCGAAGGTGATGGTGAACAGGTCGTTGTCCATCGCGCTGGTGTTGGCGCTGGCTTCGAATTCCTGGCGGTCGATGTTGACGGCGCCGTAAACGCTGGTCGTGCCCACGTCGCGGCCACCGGCGCCGAAGATCTGGCGATTGATGGTGCGGCTCTGGTCGTCGTAAACCTGCAGTGGAATTTCGCCGGCCATCGACACTTCACCCGGGGCGGACAGGGTGGACAGCACGACGTTGGCCAGCATCGCGTGCGCGGCGCCGCTCGGATGCACGCCATCGGCGAACAGGTAGCTGGAGTTGGCGCCATTGGCGTAATGGAAGGGATAGTTCGGATTGCCAGCCGGGCCGCAGGCCAGCGAGCCCGACAGCGTGCCGCAGGCGGTGCCGGTGACGTTGGTGAAGCCGTACAGGCTCGGCGACGCCACGATTTCATTGATCAACAGATACGTGTTGATCGGCACGATGCCGTCTTTCAGCGTTGCCAGGCCGGCGTTGAAAGTGCTGTTGTAGACGAAGGCAAGGCCCGAGGCGCCCGATTGGCCGACGGTGCCGACGTTGAGCGGGGTCAGGCCGAGATCCGGAAGATTGAATACGACGATCGTGCGCGCGCCTGCATTCTGCAGCGTGCCGATCAGGCCGACCATGGTCTGCGCAGCGATGCCGGTGTTGAGCTGCGCGGTGGCCGGGGTGCCGGCGGCGGTGAAGATGTCGTTGGCGCCGCCCCACATCATGTACAGCGCATTCGGGTCAGCCGCGCCGCTGTTGGCAGCGAGGTAGCCGCCCAGCTGCGTGGTCAGCGAGAAGCTGCCCGGCGAGTTGACGCAGGTGAAGGTCGCGCCGTTGGCGCGCGCGCAGGCGCCGCCGAACGCGTAGTTGCTGCCGCCCGAAACAGAATTGGTTCCGGAGAAGCCGAACGCCTGCGCGACGATTTCCGCGTAGACGGAATCGGGGTTGGTGGTGAAGCTCGAGCCGATCAGCGTTGCCGGGTTGCCGTCGACGGCCGCGACATTGCCGGAATCCGACAGGCTGTCGCCGAAAGTTATGACGCCGGAGAAGCTTTGTGCCTGGGCAGCGGACGCGCCGCCGTGAGGACGGATTGGACTACCGACCACGCCGCCCGGTGACTAATGCCTGGTTCGTTTTGCACGAACCACGCACCCCCTTCCACGCAGCCAAGCATGGTGCTTCGACGGAAACCCCGCCGAATGTAAAGAACACATTAAACCAAGTCGCGAATCCATACCATAGGGAATGGAGTGGCGTTGATCGTGCGGGCCCGTGGACCGGGCCTTGGCCAGCTCAGGCGACTTGGCGGCGGCGGGCCAGTTGGATTCGCAACAGGGACAAGGCCGCAGGCGTCATGCCCGGAATCCGCTGGGCCTGGCCCAGGGTCTCGGGCCGCACCGAATCGAGCTTGCCCTGCAGTTCCGCCGACAAGCCGGGGATGCCCCGGAAACTGAAATCGTCCGGGAAGCGGGTGTCTTCGTGGCGCCGCTGGCGGGCAATGTCATCACGCTGACGGTCCACGTAGCCGGCGTATTTGACGCTGATCTCGACCTGTTCGGCGACTTTCGGGTCATCCGTGCCGGGGCCAAGGCTGGCCAGGGACATCAGTTCGGCATAACCGAGCTCCGGCCGTTTCATCAGGTCCAGGGCCGTGGCCTCGCGGGTCAGGCAGACGCCGGTGCTGGCTTCCAGTTCGTTGGCGAGGGCGCCGTTCGGCGCCGCCCAGATCGCGGACAGTCGCCCGGTCTCGGCGGCCACTGCCCCGGCCTTGCGGGAGAACGCGGACCAGCGAGCTTCGTCCACCAGGCCCATCTCGTGGCCGACCGGGGTCAGCCGCGCGTCGGCGTTGTCTTCGCGCAGCTGCAGCCGGTATTCGGCGCGCGAGGTGAACATTCGATACGGCTCGGTGGTGCCATGGGTGACCAGGTCGTCCACCAGCACGCCCAGGTAGGCCTCGTCGCGGCGCGGGCTCCAGGCCGGCAACTGCTGCACGTGGCGCGCAGCGTTGAGCCCGGCCAGCAGGCCTTGGGCCGCGGCTTCTTCATAGCCCGTGGTGCCGTTGATCTGCCCGGCGAAGAAAAGACCCTGCACCGATTTGGTTTCCAGCGAGGACTTCAGGCCGCGCGGATCGAAGTAGTCGTATTCGATGGCATAGCCCGGTCGCGTGACGTGCGCGTTTTCCAGGCCCTTGATCGAATGCACCAGGGCCAGCTGCACGTCGAAGGGCAAGGACGTGGAGATGCCGTTGGGATACACCTCGTAGGTGTCCAGGCCTTCGGGTTCGATGAAGATCTGGTGCGAGTCCTTGTCGGCGAAGCGCACCACCTTGTCCTCGATGGACGGGCAGTAACGCGGACCGATGCCTTCTATCGCGCCCGAATACATCGGCGATCGGTCGAGCCCGCCGCGAATGATCTCGTGGGTGCGTTCGCTGGTGTGCGTGATCCAGCACGAGACCTGGCGCGGATGGCGGTCCGGCGTGGCCATGAAACTGAAACCGGGAATCGGCTGGTCGCCGGCTTGTTCGGATAGTTGCGAATAGTCGATGCTGCGGCCGTCGATACGCGGCGGCGTGCCGGTCTTGAGCCGCGCCACCGAGAACGGGCCTTCGCGCAGGCGATGTGCCAGGGTCGTCGCCGGCGGATCGCCGGCGCGGCCGCCATCGTGCTGGCTCAGGCCGACATGGATGCGGCCGGCCAGGAAGGTGCCCGCGGTCAGCACCACGGCAGCGGCATCGAAACGCAGGCCCGATTGGGTGAGCACGCCGCGCACTTCGCCCGCCTCGATGACGATGTCGTCCACCGCTTGCTGGAACAGCGACAGGTTGGGCTGCGATTCGACGATGCGGCGGATCGCCGCCTTGTAAAGCGCGCGATCGGCTTGCGCACGGGTGGCGCGCACGGCCGGGCCCTTGGACGCGTTGAGCGTGCGCCACTGGATGCCGGCGAAGTCCGCGGCGTGCGCCATCGCGCCGCCCAGCGCATCGATCTCCTTGACCAGGTGGCCCTTGCCGATACCGCCGATGGCCGGGTTGCAGCTCATCTGGCCGACGGTTTCGATGCTGTGGGTCAGCAACAGGGTGCGCGCGCCCGCCCGCGCGGAGGCAAGCGCCGCCTCGGTGCCGGCGTGGCCGCCACCGATCACGATCACGTCGAATTTGTGCGAGGGCTCGGTCATGGGGGCGCCATTGTCGCGCAGCTTGGGGTGCCGGGCCAGCAAAGCGGAGAGTTGGCACGATCCCTGCTTAGGATTCCATGCACCCAACGCGGCCAAACGCCGGGGGGCGTCGACGGATCGCAAGATCCATCAAGGCCTGCGTGGGAATGCTGGCTGGGAGTTCCGGGGGGAACTCCCAGCTTTTTTTTGCCTGGATTTTGCCGCCTGCCGGATTGCCGGCGCGTCGGCGTGGGTCAAAAACCGACGCTATGGGTCAGTTGCCGTCATCGCGGTCGCTGCTGCGGCTGCGCCGGCGCGGCGACGAATCGTCATCGCTGCTGCGTTCACTGCTGCGTTCGCTGCGCGGCGGGTCGCTGCGCCGCGGTTCGACGCTCGGGGGGCGCGCCGGGCGGGGCGCCGGATTCGAAGGCCGCGGGGCGGGACCGCGCCAGCGGCGCGCCGGCGCATCGGCCTGGTCGTCGGCTTGCTGCGGATCGCGGGTCATCGGGTCCGGAGACGGCGCCCGGCCTGGAGCGGGCACATAGGCCTCGTCGTCCGCCATCGGGTCGCGGCTTGGTCGCTCGCGGCGCGGTCGGTCGTCCCCGGGGCGTGGAGTCCAGGGCTGGTCCGGCAAGTCCACGCCGGGCGTGCCGGCATCGGTCGAGGGCGGCGTGGCTGGATTGCCGGGCCGGCGGCGCGGCGGCGGGCGATGGCGATAGTCATGCCCGTAGCCGTAATCGTAGGGGTAATACCAGCGGTCGCCGAAGGAAATCTGCAGGCCGAAGCGCGGGAACGGATCGAAGAACGGATCGTAATAACCAAACGGCGGGCAATAGCGGTAGCGCGCCGAGCAGTAGCCGCTGTAGGAATAGAACGGCGACCCGTACCAGCCGCCGCCAAACGAGCCGTAGCCGTAATACGACGAGTCGAAGAAGAAGCGGTCGAATTCGTCGTAGTAATAGCGGTTGTAGCCGGGCTCGGGCGCGTAGTAGTAGTCGCCGCGGCCGCCGTCGCCGGGCGAGTAGTAGCTGCCGTCCTCGTAGCGCACACCGTCGTCGTAATAGGTGGCGCAGCCGCCTAGTCCCAGCCCCAGCGCAAGGATGATTACCGCTCGCCCGAAAATCATGATGCACCCCTTGGTCTCATTCGAAGTCTCGGCCGCGCGCGGTGAATTGGCGCTTAATCCGGCCCTTGCGAATGCTAATGTGCTTGGCCTTCGCAGACAGGATCGCACATGGGCATGCACCAGGCCTCAGGCCGCTGGAAACTCGGCTTGTTGCTGGCATTGGTGACGGCGGCTTGTTGGTCCACCCTGCCGGTGGCGCTGAAGATCACGCTCGAGTCGCTCGATCCGTACACCCTTACCTGGTTCAGGTTCGTCATCGCCGGCGCGGTGATGCTCGCCTGGCTGGGCGCGCGCGGCGGATTGCGGCAGTTCGCCGGGCTGGGCGCCTCGCGCTGGCAGCTGTTGTTGCTGGCCGGCCTGCTGCTGATCGGCAACTACGTCTTCTACCTGCTGGGCGTCCAGCACACCACGCCCGGCAATGCCCAGCTGCTGATCCAGCTCGCGCCGCTGCTGATGGCACTGGGCGGCATCGTGATCTTTCGCGAACGCTACGCCTGGGGCCAATGGCTGGGCCTGGCCATCATCGTGTCGGGCTTGCTGGTGTTCTTCCGCGACCAGTCGACGCATGCCCTGACCAGCGCAGGCGAATACGCGTTCGGCTCGAGCCTGGTGGTGCTGGCCGCCATCGTCTGGGCCGCCTACGCGCTGATCCAGAAACAGTTGCTGATGCAGCTGACTTCCCCGGCGATCATGTTGTTCATCTACCTGCTGGCGAGCGTGGCGCTGTTTCCGCTGGCGCATCCCGCTTCGCTGCTTCAGCTCGACGCCAAGGCCTGGTGGCTGCTGGCCTATTGCGCATTGAATACACTGGTGGCCTACGGCGCCTTTGCCGAAGCGCTGGCGCACTGGCAGGCGTCGCGCGTGTCCACCATCCTGGCCACCACGCCCTTGCTTAGCCTGGGCGTGATTGCGATCGTGCACGGCCTGTGGCCGAGCGCCGTTGCGGCCGAACACGTGGGCATGCTCGGCTATGTGGGCGCGGCATTGGTCGTGGTGGGGTCGGCGTTGAGCAGCCTGTTGGGCAATCGCGAGGAGCGCAAGAGTGACTGATCCGAACTCCCTGTCACATGCCGATGTGCTCGCGGCGGCGGCGCGCATCGCCGGCCACGCGCAGGTAACTCCGGTGCTGCACTCGCATTCGCTCGATGCGCTGGCCGGCGCCGAGTTGCATTTCAAATGCGAAAACTTCCAGCGCGTCGGCGCCTTCAAGTTCCGTGGCGCCTGCAATGCGGTGTGGTCGCTGTCGGACGAAGAAGCGGCGCGCGGCGTGGTCACGCATTCATCGGGCAACCACGGCGCGGCCTTGGCGCTGGCTGCGCGCACCCGCGGCATTGCCGCGCATGTGGTGGTGCCGGCCGGGGCGGTGCGATCCAAGGTCGCGGCGATCCGCGCCTTTGGCGCGACCGTGCACGAGTGCGCGCCGACCCAGGCCGCGCGTGACGCGATGGCCGCCGACATCGGCCAGCGCACCGGCGCGCGGCTCGTGCATCCGTTCACCGACCGCGCCGTGATCGCCGGCCAGGGCACCGCGGCGCTCGAACTGATTCGTGAAGTAGGCGCCCTGGACATGATCGTGACGCCGGTGGGCGGCGGTGGCCTGGTGTCGGGCACGGCGCTGGCCGTCGCCGGCAGCGGCCAGACCATTCGCGTGATGGGCGCCGAACCGTCCGGCGCGGCCGATGCCTACGAGTCGCTGCGCCGGGGCTCGCGCGTGCTCGACGTGGTGCCGGACACGATTTGCGATGGCCTGCGCGCCACCATCGGCCCACTGAACCTGGAACTGATGCGCGCTCACGACGTGCAGGTCCTGCTGGTGGACGACGCCGAAACGATGGCTGCGATGCGGCTGGTGTGGGAGCGCCTGAAGATACTGATCGAGCCGTCCTGTGCGACTGTGCTGGCCGCCGTGCTGCGCCATCGCGAACTCTTCGCCGGTCGGCGCGTCGGACTGGTCTTGTCGGGCGGCAACGTGGACCTGGACGAGATCCGCTTCAGCACGGGCGTCGCGTCCTAGGCTCAGGCCGTTGTCAGGTTGCCGGGCGCATGCTTGACTAGGCGCTGACGCCGGGGGAGCAGGACATGACTGAAGAAAGCATCGTGTGGACGGGGCATCCGTCGCAGTGGCAGAACATCGGCTGGTTCATCGCCTGCCTGTTGCTGGTGCCGATTCCGTTTGCCTTGTGGAAGTGGCTCGAGACGCGCAACACGATCTACAGCCTGTCCGACCAGCGCCTGAAGTTCACGCGCGGCGTGCTGACCAAGACCACCGAAGACCTCGAGCTCTACCGGGTGCGCGACACCAAGTTCGAGCAGGGATTCTTCGAACGCATGGTCGGTCTTGGCCACGTCCAGTTGTTCACCACCGACGAAAGCTCGCCCGGCATCGTGCTGCCCTACATCCAAGACGCCGAAGCGGTGCGCGAGAAGATTCGCGGACTGGTGGAGGCCCGTCGCGACGCCAAGCGCGTGCGTTTCCTCGAAACCGAATAAACAGCGCGCAATCAGCGCTTCGGCGACCCGCGTGAATCCGCCCGCCGTCAGCGCTTGCGCAATGAGATGCGGTCGGCTGGGAAGCTGGCGATGTCCATGGCGCCCTCGCGACGCGGCGTGCCTGCGCCCGGCGCCCGCGCCGACGCGCTGATCACTTCCCAGGTGCTGGGCAATCGATCACCTTCACGCAACGCTTCATAGGCCTCGATCATTTTCTTCTGGCGCGACTTGCCGCCCAGGCCGCGCGGGCGTTGCACGCGCGCATCGCCGGCGCCGATCGCGCGCAGTTCGCGCAGCAGGCCCATCACCTGCGGATATTCGAGCCTGAACAGGTCGCGCTCGAGCACCGGGTTGCGAAATCCGGCTGCGATCATCGCATCGCCGACCTGCTGGATCGCGGCAAATGGCGACAGCGGCGGCGCGCGTTCGCCTGCCTGCAGGTAGGCCTCGCGCAACTCGACCAGGGTGTCGGGGCCGAAGGTTGAAAACAGCAGCAATCCGTCCTCGCGCAGCACGCGGCGGAATTCGGCCAGGGCCGCCGGCAGATCGGGTACCCATTGCAGGCACAGGTTGGAAAAGATGACATCCATGCTGCCGTCGCTGAAGGGCAGCTGCGAGGCTTCGCCGCAGACCTGCCGCACCGGTCGCCAGAAACGCGTATTGCGCGGCACCTGCCGCAACATCGGCAACGCAATATCCAGCGCGATCACCTGCGCCTTGGGCCAACGGCCTTTCATCACGCCGCTGGCGCGGCCCGGTCCGCTGCCGACATCAAGGATGCGCACGGGTTGCTTGTCGCCTAGTGCATCGAGTTGTTCCAGCAGGCGCGATTCGACTTCGCGTTGCAGCACGGCAACTTCGGCGTAGCCCGGCGCGGCGCGGCCGAAGCTGTGGCGCAGCCGGCGACGGTCGAACACGGAAGGACGGGAAGCAGTCATGCGGGCAGTGTCGCCGAAAAGTCGAGCAGCGCGGTCGCTACCTCCGCCGCATGGCTCAGGAAAGGCGCGTGGCCGCCGTGGTCGAACTGGACGAAGTGCGAGCCCGGCGCCAGCGCGGCAGCGGCGCGCATCGCCGCCGGCGATACCAGCCGGTCGCGACGTCCGGCAAGCCACAGGCTGGGCATGGACAAGGTCGGCAGGCCCTCGCGCAGGTCGCTTTCCTGCAGCAGTGCCAACCCTTGCACCAGCCGCGCCGGATCCGGTGACGCGACTGCAAAGACTTGCTCGCGCAGCAGACGGATGTCGTCACGCACGTGGTCGGACCCTTGCGCCTCGAGCATCAGGAAGCGGTCGATGGTGGCGCGGTAATCGCGCGCGAGGTCGGCGGCGAATCCAGTGAACACGCCGCCATCCATGCCCTGCGGCCAGCTCTGGTTGCGCACGAAGCAGGGGCTGGCGCACAACATCGCCAGGCCGCGCACCGAGGCCGGCATCACCTGCGCCGCGTGCAACGCAACCAGCCCGCCCAGCGACCAGCCCAGCCAGATCGCCGGCGGCGTGCGCGCGGCGACGTCGCGTGCCACCGCATCGAGCGTGAGTGGAACGGTGCTGTGCGCGCTGGCGCCGTGGCCCGGCAAATCGACCACGTGCAGGGTGAAGGCGGATTCGAGCCGCGCGACCAGGGGTTCGAAGATGCCGCCATGCATCGCCCAGCCATGCAGCATCACCAGCGGCGGACCGCTGCCGCGAATCGCTATCTGCATGTCAGGCGCTGACGCGGTCGGAGGCTTGGCAGATCGGCGCGAGCGCGTGCACCAGTGCGTCGACGTCCTGTTCCGAGTGCAGCACGCTCAAGGTCACGCGCAAGCGCGCCTGGCCTTCGGGAACCGTGGGCGGACGGATCGCGCCCACCAGGAAACCCTGGGCCTGCAAGGCCGCCGAAGCCGCCACGGCGCGCGCGTTGTCGCCAAGCAGCACGGGCTGGATCGGCGTATAGGATTCCAGCAGCGGCACGCCGGCGCGCAGGGCGGTGCGCCGGAAGCGCATCATCAGCGAGGCGAGCTTGGCCCGACGCCAGGGTTCGCCACGGATCAGCCGCAACGAGGCGCGCATTGCCGCCGCCATCGCCGGCGCGGGCGCCGTGCTGAACAGATAGGGTCGCGCGGTTTCGGCAATGTGTCCGACCATCGCGTCGCTGCCGAGCAGCAGCGCGCCCTGTCCGCCAAAGGCCTTGCCCAGCGGCAACACCAGCAACGGCACTTCGGCCTGGCTGAGGTTGGCCACGGCCACGCTGCCGCGGCCCTCCGGCCCGATCACCCCGATGCCGTGCGCATCGTCCACGTACAGCAGCGCGTCCTGGCTGCGCGACAGCATGGCCAGGTCGCGCAAGGGCGCGAGGTCGCCATCCATGCTGAAGACACCATCGGTCGCCAGCATCGCGGCGCCGTCGCGGTGCGACATCAGCTGGCGCATCGCTGCTTCCGCATCGCGATGCGGATAACGACGCAGCTCGCATCCCGCAAGTCGCGCACCGTCGATTAGACAGGCGTGGTTGCGCTTGTCCTGCACGCAGACATCGCCATCCCCCAGCAGTGATTGCATCACCGCCAGGTTGGCCAGGTAGCCGCTGCCCATCAGCAGCGCGCGTGAATAGCCCATCCACTCGGCGGCTTCGCGCTCGAACGCGGCGTGTTCGGCGTGGTGTCCGCAAACCAGCGCCGAGGCGCCGCTGCCCACGCCATGGTGCGCACTCGCTTCCTGGAAGGCACTGACCACGTCCAGGTGCTGGGACAGGCCCAGGTAATCGTTGCTGCAGAAATTGACCAGGTCGCGGCCGCCGACGTGCACACGCACGCCGTCGCGCGATTCAATGACCCGGCGTGGGCGCGACAGTGCGGCGGCGCTGCGTTCGGCACGCGCGGCCAGCACCCGGTCGGTAAGGCGAACCCGCGGCATCCGGGATCAGGCGGCGCAGGAACGCACGTCGTTGGCGGGTGTGGAGCCTTCGGCCTGCAGCACATCGGCATGCACGGTGCCCGACTCCTGTACGACCTGCATCGGCACCAGGCCCAGGCGTTCGAACAAGGCCTGGTCGGCTTCGACATCGGGGTTGCCGGTGGTCAGCAATTTTTCACCGTAGAAGATCGAATTGGCGCCGGCCAGGAAGCACAGCGCCTGCAATTCCTCGTTCATTTCCGCGCGGCCGGCCGATAGCCGCACCACGGATTTGGGCATCATCAGGCGCGCCACCGCAATCGTGCGCACGAACTCGAACGGATCGAGCAGGGCCGTGCCATGCAGCGGCGTGCCTTCGACCTGCACCAGCCGATTGATCGGCACCGAGCCTGGGTGTTCCGGAAGATTGGCCAGGCTCTGCAACAGGCCCGCGCGCTGGTCGCGCGTCTCGCCCATGCCGACGATGCCGCCGCAGCAGGTCTTGAGCCCGGCATTGCGCACGTGTTCCAGGGTGTCCAGGCGATCCTGGTATTCACGCGTCTTGATGACGTCGCCATAAAAATCCGGCGCGCTGTCGAGGTTGTGGTTGTAGTAGTCGAGCCCGGCGCGTTTCAGCGTGCCGGCCTGGTCGGGGCTGAGCATGCCCAGCGTCGCGCAGGCTTCCAGGCCCATGGCCTTCACCGCGCTCACCATCTCGGCCACTTGCGCCACGTCCTTGTCCTTGGGCGAGCGCCACGCCGCGCCCATGCAGAAGCGCGATGCGCCGGCGGCCTTGGCCTGGCTGGCTTTTTCGATCACTTCGTCCAGCGAAAGCAATTTGTGTGCTTTCAGGCCGGTGTTGTAGCGCGCGCTTTGCGGGCAGTAGGCGCAGTCCTCGGGGCAGCCGCCGGTCTTGATGGACAACAGGGTCGAGACCTGAACCTGCGAGGGGTCGAAATTTTCGCGGTGGACGTTGCCGGCGCGGTGCATCAGTTCGGGAAACGGCAACGCAAACAGCGCCAGCACTTGGTCGCGCGACCAGTCATGACGGATGACAGAAGACATGGGAAAAATCCTATCGCGCCGGAGGCGGCAGAGGGGCAGTCTGGTAAGGCCCTGCCCCCGTGTCAATGAATCAAGGGCACCACCGTGATGGACTCGACAGCACGGGCGGCGCCCTTCGGCCGCCTGTGCCGCGAACCAGGTCGTTCGTTCTTACTTCGCCGCGGGCGGGTTCCAGCCCTTGCCGTGGGCGATGGTCGCCGCTACCGATGCCGAGGTCTCAGTCACCATGTCGTCCATGCCCTTGCTGGCGCCCAGGATGCCGCCCCAGGCCCACAGCTTGTCGAAGGGCGCGCTCAGCAGGGCCGTGCCGGTGGCGGCGTCGGTCACCACCACGTTGCCTTCCAGGCTGGCCGCGCCCAGGCCGATCAGGATCGCGCGCGCCACCCGGCTGCCGGGCTTGTACTTGGTGATGCTGCCCTTCACCAGGCATTCCTTGTCCAGGCCGCGCGCGGCGGTGCCGTATTCCACGGTCTGGAAGATGCGGCCGAAGTCGTTTTCCAGTCGCGCCTCGATGCCTTGGGCAAAAGTGACGCCGATGGACGCGTCTTTCTGCCGGCTGGCCGGCATCGGGAAGGGCATCACCGTGATGTGTTCGCAGTCCGTCAACCCCGATGCCTGGGTCGTGCTGTTCTTCAGCGACTTGGCCTTGGTGGAGCTGGTGGACGTGCAGCCGGACAAGGCGATCGTGGCGCAAAGCAGGCTGCAGGCGAGCACGCGCCCGCCGTTGGAAATGGTCATCGGTAAGGCCCCTGTTGGTGAAGATGGAAGGACGGCTCCGCCTTCCCGCGGAGCCGGCAGCGAGTATGCCCGATGCTGATCGCGACCGTCCTGCACCGGCTCAGTCGCGTGCTGCTGGCGCCGCGCTGCCTGGCCTGCGGCGAGGCCGGACAGGGCGGACTGGACTTGTGTGGCGCCTGTCGGGCGCAGCTTCCCTGGAACCAGCACGCCTGCCGCCAGTGCGGCATCGGGCTGGCGGCGCCCGGGCCAACCCGTTGCGGCGCGTGCCTGCTAGACCCTCCGCCCTTCACCCACGCATTCTGTCCCTTGCACTACCGGTTTCCCATCGACCGCCTGCTGCCGCGTTTCAAGTTCCATGGCGACCTGGCGGCGGGCGAATTGCTGGCGACGCTGATGCAATGGCCGCTGGATCCGGCCGACCTGCCGAAGGCCCTGGTGCCGGTGCCCCTGCACCGAAGCCGCTTGCGCACGCGGGGTTACGACCAGGCACTCGAGCTGGCCCGTGCGCTGGCACGCGGCGTGCGCGTGCCTGTGGTCGCGAATGCATTGGTCCGGTGCCGGGCCACGCGGCCGCAAACCGAATTGGGCGCCGCCGATCGCCGGCGCAACATGCGCGAGGCGTTTGCCTTGCGGGTCGGCGCCAGCTTGCCCGCGCACGTCGCGCTGGTGGACGACGTGATGACCACCGGGGCGACGCTGGCCGAATGTGCGCGAGTGCTGTTGAAAGGTGGCGTGCAGCGTGTGGACGCGTGGACGATCGCGCGCGCCTAGGCCAGCAGGGCGGCTGATTCAGGCGACGGGCTTCATCGCCAGGTCCAGCGCGATGCCGGCAAACACCGCCAGGCCCACCCACTGGTTGGCGAGGAAGGCGCGAAAGCAGTGGGTCGGCTGCCGGTCGCGCCCGATGGCGAACAACCACCCGGTGAATCCGGCCGCCACCATCAGTCCCACCCAATAGTTGATGCCCAGCCCCGCACGCTGTCCGAGCAGGAACATCGCGACGAAGAAGCCGCCGTACAGGATCGCCAGCGCGACCAGGTCCGCGTCGCCGAACAGGATAGCCGTGGACTTCGATCCAGCCCGCAGGTCGTCGTCGCGGTCGACCATCGCGTACCAGGTGTCGTAACCAGTGGTCCACAGCAGGTTGGCCAGGAACAACAGCCACGCCAGCGCCGGCACTTCGCCCTGCACTGCGGCAAAAGCCATCGGTATGCCCCAGCCAAACGCCAGGCCCAGCCACGCCTGCGGCAGGTAGGTATAGCGCTTGAGGAAGGGATAGGTCGCGGCCAGGGCCAGGGCCGCCACGCTCAGCGCGATCGTCAGCGGATTGGTCAGCAACACCAGGCCGAAGGCAGCCAGCATCATCGCCGCGAACACCCACAAGGCCTCGCGCGGGCTGACCGCGCCCGTGGCCAGGGGGCGCGATCGCGTGCGCGCCACCTGCGGGTCCAGCCAGCGGTCGGCGTAGTCGTTGATCACGCAGCCGGCCGAGCGGGTCAGCCAGACGCCTGCGCCGAACACCAGCAGCAACTTCAACGGCGGAAGGCCGCCCGCAGCCAACCAGAGCGCCCAGGCTGTCGGCCACAGCAACAACAAGGTGCCGACCGGGCGATCGCCGCGGATCAGTTGCCAGTAATGCGGAAGCCGTTCGCGCCAGTCGAAGCCGGCGCGGCGCGAGCCGGGGGGGTGGATGATCATGCCGCTAGCCTAGCAAAGGCGCCGCCGACTTGAACCGCAGGCCGCCAGGCCGCATCTTGCATCCAGGCCACCAGGGAAACAGGCAATCGCCATGAGCAACGGACAAGGTTCCACCGGCAACGTCATCGCCGCGCTGTGCAGCTTCTTCGTGCCCGGTCTGGGCCAGTTGCTGCAAGGCCGGATCCTGTGGGCGATCACCTGGTTCGTGCTTGCCTGCGCGGCGTTCGGCATCACCTGGCTGCTCACGTTCAGCCTGCTGCCGTTCGGCTGGTTCGTGGTCAGCGTGATGTCCACCATCCACGCGGCCGTGTATCGCCCGGGCTGAGCTGAGCCGCAGCTAGTCGGCGGCCGCGCCGCGCGCGGCTATCCAGGCGGCCATGTCGGCCGGCAACAACGGCCGGGTCATGTGGTAACCCTGCGCCTCGTCGCAGCCCTGGTTGCGCAGCGCGCGCAGCGAGACTTCCGTCTCCACGCCTTCGGCGATCACCGTCAGGCCCATTGCATGGCCCAGGTTGATGATGGCCTGGGTCAGCACGCCCACCTGCAGGTCTTCCAGCATCTGGCTGACGAAGCTGCGATCGATCTTCAGCTGCTGGATCGGGAATCGGTGCAGGTACAGCAGGTTTGAAAATCCGGTGCCGAAGTCGTCCACCGACAGGTTGATGCCCTTTTCCTCGAACACCGCAAAGGTACGGCGCAGCACATCGGTGTCGCGCATCAGGGCCGACTCGGTCAGCTCCAGCACCAGGCGCGTCGGCGGCCAACCGGTGCGCGCGCAGATCGCCAGCACGCGGCTGGCGAAATCCGGATCGCGCAGCTGCACCGCCGATACGTTCACCG
Source organism: Gammaproteobacteria bacterium (assembly GCA_026398715.1). Next base: position 12,889 of record JAPLSI010000127.1, on the reverse strand, counting down.
CGATCGAGGAGAAGCGCACGCCCGCCGCGTCCCAGGCGCAGGCCTGTCGGCAAGCTTCTTCCAGCACCCATAGCCCGATCGGTACGATCTCGCCGGTGTCCTCGGCAATCGGGATGAATTCCATCGGCGAGCGCAACTCGCCATCCGTGCGTTGCCAGCGCAGCAGGGCTTCGATGCCCACCACCTCGCCGTTTCCCGACAACGACACCGTCGGCTGGTAGACCAGGAACAGTTCCTTGCGCGCCACGGCCTGGCGCAACTCCTGCTCCAGCAAGCCACGCCGATGCACGCGTTCGTAAAAGCTGTCGTTGTAGTACTGGAAGGTATTGCGCCCGGCATCCTTGGCCGCGTACATCGCCGTGTCCGATGCGCGCATCAACGATTCCATGTCCGGATTGTTGTCGCTGAGCAGGGCGATGCCGATGCTGCAACCCACTTGCACCTCCACCTCGCCCAGGGTGATCGGCACGCCGACGGCGGCGATGATCTTTTCCGCGACGATCGCCGCGTCCTCGGGCTTGCGCATCTCGCACAGCATCACCATGAACTCGTCGCCGCCCTGGCGGCCGATCAGGTCGCTGCCGCGCAGGCAGGCCTTCAGCCGGCCCGATACTTCCTGCAACAACAGGTCGCCCACGGCGTGGCCGAGCGTGTCGTTGACGTACTTGAAGCGATCCAGGTCGACGAACAGCAGGCCCAGCGACAACTTTGCGCGCTGCGCCACGCGGATTGCCTCGACGGCGCGTTGTCGGAAAAGGAAGCGGTTGGGCAAGCCGGTCAGCATGTCGAAGTGCGCGAGTTGCTCGATGCGCTCACCGGCTTCGCGTTCTTCCGTGATGTCCTGGGTCAGGCCGGTGATGCGTCGGCGCGAACCGGGCTCGTCCTCGATGTTGGCGGTGATGCGCAGCACCAGTCGACGACCGTCGGGCGTGACGTACTGCGCTTCCGCCGTTTCTTCGCGGCTGCTGCCGATGTCCAGGCGCTTCAGCGCTTCGAGCAGGCGCCGTCGCGACGGCTCGTCGTAGCGTTCCAGCAATTCCTCCAAGACCACGGGCGTGGCGGGATCCATGCCATGGATCCGGTAATTTTCATCGGTCCATTGCACCGTGCCGGTATTCACATCGAGGTCGAAGCCGCCGATCCTTCCGACCGACGCAATGCGATCGAGCAGCTTGTTGCGCCAGCGCGCGGCTGCCGTGGTCAGGCGTTCATCGGTGACGTCGTGCACCACGCCGACCAGTCGTTCGATGCTTCCCACGTCGTCGCGAATCACTTCGGCAATCACTTCCAGTGACCGTCTGTCGCCATCGGGCCGTTGCAGTTCCACGTCCATGGCGTAGCCCACGCCGTCGCGCAGGGCGCGCACCACGGCCTCGCTCAACCGTGCATATGATTCGGGCAAGTAGAGTTCGCGCTGCTGCTCCCAGCTGGGCGCAGTCTGGTTATCTGGCCAACCCGCGATGCGGAACATTTCGGGCGACCACCAGACCTGGTTGGTGCCGATATCGAGCGCCCAGCTGCCGATGTGGCCGATGCGCTGCGCCTCGGCCAGCAGATGTTCGCGCTCGCGCAGGCGTTCCTCGAGTTCCTTGTAGCCCGAAATGTCGGTATGGGTGCCGACGACCCGCACCGGTCGACCGTCCGCCGACCATTGGATGACCTTGCCGCGATCAAGAATCCAGCGCCAGCTTCCCCTGGCGTCGCGCAGCCGGTATTCGACCTTGTAGTTTTCGCTGCCGCAGCGCAGGTGGTCGGCGATGGCTTGCTGTTGCCCGGCCTGGTCGTCGGGATGCACCAGCGCGTGCCAGGCTTCGATGGACTCGAGGATGCCGTCGGCATCGTAACCGAGCATGGAAAGGGAGCGCGGCGACCGGTAGACCCGGCCCGTGGTCGCACTCCAGTCCCACAGGCCGTCCTCGGCGTTTTCCAGCGCGTAACGCCAGCGCTCGAGCTCGCGCCGGGCTTCGTCGTTGTCGTCTCCGGGCGGATCGGCAGTCATGCCAGCCTGTGGATGCGGGGCGGATAGTCGCCCTGCGACTTTGCTACATACCCGCGCCGCATTACGTGGCTTGGCTCACCCTATGGCGATCTGGTGGTCACGATTCGGGCTGTAACGGGCCAAAGTAGTGTCTCCGCGGCCTCCATGCGAGAATACGGCCACGCGCCCGTAGCTCAGCTGGATAGAGTATTGCCCTCCGAAGGCAAGGGTCACAGGTTCGAATCCTGTCGGGCGCGCCAACTCCCTCGTGCACCTTTAGTGCCCGTCTCCGCGCCCTGCTCCCGGCATTTTTCTCGTTTCTGGGTAGTGGTGTTGATGTCAATCCGAATGAGCAGCCGCCGTTCGAGGGGCGTGCCAATGATTCCAGGGGCACAATCCGCGCCTGGTTACTTGTGTTGTAGAGTTGCCCCCAGACGGCCCCGCCCTCCGGTGACAGGTCAGCGCAAGTCGGGGGAAGAGGCGATGCGGATTGGGTCTATCGCGGCAGTGGCTCCTAAAGGTAGTTCTTCGCCCTGGCCGATCGTGCCGCCAGGCGGCGAGTCGCCCGCGCGAGGACATGGCCTTCGAGCCCGCGTGTCGGTTGTCGCGCTTCTTGCGGTTCTCGGCTACGCCGGATCAGCGCAGGTGCAGGCAACCGGTTCCTTCGAGGACGTGCCCGGCTCGTTCTTCCCAGCCGTGCGGTACGCGGTGGGTGCCAATCCCTTCTCGGTCGCCGAGGGCGACTTCAACGGCGACGGCAAAGTCGACCTGGTGGTTGGCAACTGGGACAGCAATAACGTTTCGGTTCTGCTGGGGACTGGCGGGGGCACCTTTGCTACAGCCGTCAATTACAACGTGGGGACTGGCGCGCAAACGGTGGCGGTGGCCGACTTCAACGGCGACCAGAAGCCTGACCTGGCTGTCGCGAACATCTGGAGCCACAACGTCTCCGTGCTGCTGGGATCCGGAACCGGGACCTTCGCCGCCAGCGTCCAGTATCCCGTGGGAACGAATCCACGCTCGGTGGCCATAGGTGATTTCAATGCCGACGGGAAACCGGATCTCGTCGTGCCGAATGGAAGCAGCGGAAATATTTCGGTCCTGCTGGGCGTCGGCAATGGCACGTTTTCGGCAGCGACATCCTTTCAAGTGGGTGGCGGGGCAATATCTGTCGCGATCGGCGATTTCAATGCCGATGGCAAACCGGATCTTGCCGTAGCCAACCAGCAGCAAAACAGTGTGTCGATCCTGCTTGGCGCCGGTGCCGGCAGCTTCGGTACTGCAAACAATCTTGCGGTGGGTTCGGAGCCGACGTCGGTTGCGAGCGGCGATTTCAACGCCGATGGAAAGCTGGACCTGGCGGTGACCAACGTCAATGGCGGAAATGTCTCCATCTTGATAGGCACCGGTACCGGCACCTTCAACGCCGCCTCGCCCGTCTCGGCCGGGGTACGGCCGATATTCGTGGCGGCTGGCGATTTGAACGGCGACGGCAAGCCGGAACTCGCGGTGGCCAATGAGAGCGGCAACACGGTTTCAATACTGCTGGGTGGAAACTCGGGCGTGTTTGGCAGCGCAACCAATCTGAACACCACCGGGCAGGGTTCGCGCAGCGTCGCGATCGGAGACCTGAACAACGATGGCCTCCCGGACCTGGTAGTCGTCAATGCTGGTGGAGGCGACGTGTCGGTACTGCTCGGTGAATTCCTGCCTGTTCTGAACATCAAGGCGATTGGCAACACCGATGCGACGAGCTCTTACGCACTGAGAAAGTCGACCTTGTGGCTCAATCGACAGACCCAGTCGCCGGGGAACCAGAATGGGTGGCCGTTCTCCCATGCGGCCTACGCCGACTTCAACAAGGACGGTCGCGTGGATTTCGTCCGCACCTTTGCTGACAACACGATCCGCCGGCCGGTGCAATTCGTGCGCAACGAAGGTGGCGGGACCTTCAGTGACCAGACGGCGACGATGGTTAGCAATGCCCAGCCGGGCGTGATAACGACCCGGAAAATCCTCATCGGCGACTACAACAATGATGGCTGGCCGGACGTGTTCATCCTCAACCACGGCCTGGACATCCCGGGAGCCCCGGGCGAATTTCCGCAGCTGTTCCTGTCCAACGGCAATGGCACGTTGCGCTACACGCCTGACCTGGAACCGTATCCCGCCTTCAACCACGGCGGCGCATCAGGAGATATCGACGGCAATGGCACGGTCGACGTCCTAGTGGTCAATCCGCGCCAGCCGTATTTCCTCATCAACGACGGGCAAGGCCACCTCACCCGCAACTTCAATCGCCTGCCCTCCGAAGTGGTCGATAACAACACCTATTCAGGAGAACTGATCGACATCGACCAGGACGGATTCATCGATATCGTCATGGGCGGCTTCGATGACCCGAATTATTCTGACTCCAGGACCACGATCTACTGGGGCAGCTCGTCCGGATACTATCGCGCTTCCAACAAGCTGATGTTGCCGCCCTCGATCGGTTGGGCAACGGTGTATGACTTCGCCGCAGAGGACGTCGATGGTGACGGTCGGAGGGACCTGATCATCAATCGAACTCCGACTGACCCGGCAGCTACAGGCCGGTATTTCCAGATCCTCCGGCAGACTGCGCCGCGCGTCTTCGTCGATGAGAGCGCAACGCGTATCTCCATGAATACCACTCAGGAATGGATCGACTACATCCGCGTCCAGGACCTCGACGGCGACGGCGATCTGGATATCTTCATCGACGACAAGGATTTCGTTTCCAAGGGTGACTACGCGTGGATCAACAACGGCGCGGGTGTGTTTGCCCCGTATACGGGGTTGGTGACGGCGCTGGTACCGGCGCCGGCGTTGTCGATCACCGATGTGTCGGTGACGGAGGGCAACAGTGGCTCCAAACTGCTTACTTTTACCGTCGGCCTTTCCTCCATCTCGCAGACACCAGTGACCTACAACATCGCCACCGCCAACGGCACGGCCACGGCGGGCAGCGATTACGTGGCCAAGAGCCTGTCGGGCGAGAGTATTGCCGCCGGGCTGACCGGCAAGACGTTCAGTGTGACTATCAACGGCGACATGGACACTGAGGCGAACGAGACCTTTTCGGTCAGCGTCGGCAATGTGGTCGGCGCTTCGACGTCCGACGGTTTCGCCGTGGCCACCCTTCTCAACGAGGATGACCCGATGCTGTCGATTGCCGATGTATCGGTAGCCGAGGGCAACAGCGGCTCCTCCCTGGCCACCTTTACCGTCAGCCTGTCAAAGCCAGTCGCCGGTCCGGTAAGTTTCGATATCTTCACCGACTACGGCACCGCAAGCCCGGGCAGCGATTTCGCCTCGAATGCCACGATCGGGCAATCCATCGCCGCCGGCCAGACCAGCGCTGCTTTCACTGTTGCGGTGTACGGCGACACGATCATCGAGAACCATGAGAAGTTCACCGTCAATCTTGCCAACGCAGTCGGTGCCGGGGTGGCTGATGAGCAGGCACAGGGCCGCATCATCAACGACGACCTGGCGCAGCTTTCGATCGACGATGCCTCGGTAACCGAGGGCAATAGCGGGCTCAGCACAGCCACGTTTGTCGTGCGCCTGTCGAGCCCGATGCCGAACCCGGTCACCTTCGACATCGCCACCATCGCCGGCACTGCCACGGCCGGCAGCGACTATGTCGCACGCAGCCAGCTCGGGCGTTTCCTGGATGCGGGGCGAACGCGCCAGGTGTTCGAGGTGAACATCAATGGCGATACCGGGGTGGAGCCGAACGAGACCTTCACCGTGGCCATCACCAACGTCAGCGGGGCCGCCCTTGCCGATGGCAGCGCCGTTGGAACCATTTCAAATGACGACGTTGCGGCCCTGAGGGCGAGTAGGGCAAGCCCGCCAGCCTCGTCGCGGGGTCGGGCCCGGCCCACTAACTGCAAGCCGTCAACCAGGAAAGATGCGAAACCTGGAGCCGCTGCGGCCGGGTGTGCGGTGCCGGAATAAGGCCGCGCGAGCTCCCCTGCGAGCGATCCGTAGCCGACGCGCGCCATTCAATCCCGGCGATAGCCGCACGGACTCTCGCGAAACGATTTGCTTCAAGCTCGGTACTAGCCACCGAGTACCACGCTGGGCTTGGTGCCAGCTATTTCCGCGCGCCAGGTGAAGATTGACCCACCCGATACTCATGCAGGTCTGCCAGCATCGCCGGCAGGCTCGCAGTAATCTCCAGCCGCTCGCGATAGGTCAGCGGGGTTGCTGGTTCGCTTTCGTCCTCGCCCAGCACTTCGCCGGTGGCGAGGCGTTCGAGAAGACCGAAGATCTCGTCGATCCAGTCCTCCTTCTCAAGCCATGCATCCCACGCTTCGGCCCTTAGGTCGACCCCGCGATAGAAACCCAACGCCCAGTCGCGACCGACATCGAGGGTGTCGGGATGTTCGGCCATCGGGTCTTCGGGCAACCAAAGCAGCGGCGCCAGGTGTTCCGGCGGATCTTCGCCCTGGCGCACGCGCGCGCTGCAGCCATTCCAGTGGCCGCGCAGCAGTTCATCGGCTTCAGCCGCTTGCGCAGCCGAATCCCAGCGCGGCGCTTCGCCCCATACGGCGGGCTTCCACTCGTCGAAGGCAATCTCCGGGCCCGGGGACACCACCAGCGCGGACAGGTAACCGTCCAGGGCCTCGAGGTTGAATCCTTGCGCGGGCACGGCGCGGCGTTCGAGCAGTTCGGACAGGCGTTCAACCTGGTCGTCGGACAGATAGGCGGGTGCGGTCATGCCCGCAATCTTAGCGGCGATCGGGGAACGGTGCCGGCGGGCGCGGAAATTCGCTGTCCACGTAGTACCAGCGACCGGATTCGCGCACGAACCGGCTGATCTCGTGGCGCATCTGCACCGGACCGCCGCTTTCGCGATAACGGGCGATGAACTCCACCCTCGCGCGCAGGCCGCTGGCGCCCAGTTGCTTCGAACGGATGTCCAGGCCCAGCCAGCGCAACTGATCGGTGTCCGCGAGTTCCAGTGATTCCGGCCGCGTGTCGGGATGCCAGCTGTCCAGCAGGTAGTCGGTCAGTCGCAGCACGAAGGCGCTGTAGCGCGAGCGCATCAGCTGTTGCGGCGTGTCGGCGTTTTCACCCGAGTGGAAACGGCCGCAGCAGTCGGCATAGGGGCGCAGGTTGCCGCAGGGGCAGTGCGAACTGGTGGCGGGATTGGCGGACACGGGGGGTCAGGATTGCCTTTCGACCTGGGGGAATGTCGACGCAGGAACCCATCATGAGCGCTGAAATCGATCTGTCCAGTCTCGCCAGGCGATCGCTGGGCAAAACTGCCGACCCGGTCACTTAAATCGAGCGTGGCGGGCGGGCCGCCGCTTCAGTGCTTGTTGCGCGCGCCGGTGATGATCTTGGCGATGCTGGCGTCGCCTTGTTCGATGAGCTCCATCGGCGTGTACTGGAAGCCCGACAACACCATCGCCTCGCCGACGCACCATTCACGCTGCGCTTGGGTGAACTGGCGTCCGCCGGCCGCGATCAGCGACATCAGTTCCTCGCTGGGGATGCGGGTTTCTTCCTCCGCCACCGTAGCCACGGTGACCGTCGGCGCGGCCTTGGTGGCCTGCGCCTTCAGGCAATCGATGCGTGCCAGGGCGACGCCGATGCGGTCGCCGCCGTCCTTCAGTTGCGGCACCGCAGCGGCGAGCGCGCCGAGCAAAGTATCGCGCTCGGCTTCAATCGCCGCGTGTTGTTTTTCCAGTTCGGCCTGCTGCTGGCGCAGGCCGGCGACGTTGGCTTCGGCCTGGCGCAGTTCGTCCACCTGGTCGATCAGCGTCTTGGTCTCCAGGCGCGCCATCACCTTCTTGCTCATCGCCTCGTAAAGCGGTGGATGCGTGAACTTCAGGTCGCGTGCGACCAGCTGCCAGGCCAACGCGACCTGGTTGGAGGTTTCGCGGACTTGCCGATGTCCGGGCGCGGCCGGATCGGCGGGTGGCGCCTCTTCGGCCGGCGCATTGGCCAGGGCCTGCGTCGCCGCATCGAGGCGCTCGCACAGCGGCGTCTTGTGGAAGTCGCGCACCAGCCGCCGCAATTCGATGCGGCAGTCGATCAGCAGGGCGCGAAGATCCTTCATTAAGCCATTCTATTCAGCTGCGGACCGATCGGGGAGGCCATTGCGCGATCTGCGATGGTGGTCTCACCTGGCCATCAGGAAGTACAGCAGGTTGTTCTGGAAATACAGGTTGTGGGTCAGCCGGCCATGCGACTCGCACAGGAAGAAGGTCTGCGAGACCGGCAGCGGGTGGAAGCGAGCCACGGCTTCCGGCGTCGCCTCGGCGGCCGACAGGCGTCCGACCTGGGACGAGCGCGGGATCAGGCCGTCGCCGGGTTCGAACATCAGCTTTTCGAAGTCGATGCCGTTGTCCTTGAGGCGCGGCTGGCCGGGCAAGGCCTTGGCGTCAACCTGCCCGGGACGGAACACCAGGCGCGTGCTGCCATCGGGTTCTTCGATCTGCACGGCATGCGCCGGCGTGGGCTCGCAGTCGCCGCCAAAAACCGAAACGTCCACCTTGGTTGGCGGCACCGGCGCCGACAGCGCCCACTGCATCCTGCGCCCGCGTTCGAGGTTCTTGGCAAAGATCTGCTGCACGTCGGCCAGGGCCAGTTCGCCCTCGGTCGGCGTCGCCACGGAGCTACGCACACGCGCCATTACCTCGGGCGAAAAGACGCCCCACTTGCGATCCTTCCACACCGACACGTCGTAGATGTCGAGGTCCAGCGGCTTGCCCGTGGTGTCCAGCACCGGCTTCACCAGCGGATGCGGCAGCGCCTGGAACGGCGTGGAGAAGGTAACCATCACTTCCACCGGTACCGTGCGCACGGCCATGCGCGTGCCGTACAGCAAGCGCTCCAGGCTGGTGACGGCGCCCAGCACCGGCGTGCCCAGCATGGCCAGGCGGCGGATGCGCTTGTCGCCTTCGTTCCACGGCGTGGGCGTGGCTTCGCCCAGCACGTCGCGCGGGCCGTAGCGCAGGTAATAGTTGGCGATCACACCGCCGTTGCTGTGCGCGATGATGTCCACGCGCAGGTTGGGGTCGTTGTAGTCGCTGCGGATTTGCTCGATCAGCGCATGCAGTTTGCGCACGGCGACCACGTTGTCCTTGCGCCAGTCATACAACAGCACGTAATAGCGGCGGCGGTCAGCCCCGACGGCCTGGCCGGGCACGCCACGCTTGAAGCGGCCCACGGTTTCCAGGCTGTGCAGCATTTCGCCGTAGAAATCGACGCCCGCCACGCTGGCGAACAATTCGCCCGGTACCAGGCCTTCGCCTTCGCGGTACTCGCTGCTCATCTGTGCCAGTTCGGTGTAGTTGCTGAAGGTCAGCGTGCTCAGCGACCCGGGCCAGTATTGCTTGCCGGTCTTTGCGTCCACCAGGGTGGACCCGGCCAGGCCGTGGATGGCGATCACCGGGGGCTGGTTCGGGTCGTCGCTGACGCCCTCGTACAGGCGCATCAGGTCGGGCTGCGTCGCGCAGCCCGCCAGCAACATCAGCAGCAGCGCCAGGAATCCGGCGCGATCGACCGTCCACTTGCCCATGAAATTACCGCCTCGAAACCCGGCCACGTACGGGCCGCCACTCTAGCGCGGAATCCTTGAATCCCTGCTCCAGGCCGACGACCCGTGTACGGCCCGTTCAGGCAGCCAGCGTGGGTTCGGCCTGGTAGGCGGGATAGTCGCTGTAGCCATCAACGCCCGGCGTGTAGAGGGTCGCCGCGTCGAAACTCGCCAACGGCAAGTCCAGGCGCATGCGCTCGGGCAGGTCGGGATTGGCGATGAAGCCGCGCGCGAAAGCGACCACGTCGGCACTGCCATCGGCCAACGCGGCCTCGGCGCGTTCGCGGTCGAAGTTGCCGGCCAGCATCAGCACGCCCGGGAACGCGGCGCGCACGCCCTGCACGGTGCTGTCGGGCACGGCGCCGGGTGTCGCGATCAGGTGCAGGTAGCCCAGCTTGCGCGCAGCCAGCTCGCGAACCAGCGCGAGGGTATCGGCTTCTTCGTCGGGATAGCCGCTGGCCAGGTCGTTGAAGGTGTTGAACGGCGAGATGCGGATGCCGACGCGATCGGCGCCGATGGCGGCCGACACCGCATCCACGACCTCCAGCACGAAACGACGGCGGTTCTCGGCGCTGCCGCCGTAACGGTCGTCGCGCACGTTGCTCTTGGGATTGAGGAACTGGGCCAGCAGGTAGCCGTTGGCGGCGTGCAGCTCGATGCCGTCCACGCCAGCGGCCACCGCCAGGCGTGCCGCCTGCGCATACGCGTCGCGCACGCGGGCCAGGTCGGCGTCGTCCATGGCCTTGGGCGTCGGATGGGGCTGCATGCCGGCGCTGTCCGTCCACATCTGGCCGGCGGCGGCGACTGCCGACGGGCCGATCAGCGTGGCGCCCGCAGGCAGGTTTTCCGGGTGGCCGATGCGCCCGGTGTGCATCAGCTGGATCACCAGCTTGCCGCCGCCTTCATGCACGGCGCTGGCAATCTCGCCCCAGCCGGCAGCCTGTTCGGCGGTGAACAAGCCGGGGATGCGCGCGTAGCCCAGGCCTTCCGGCGCCGGCGACGTGCCTTCGGTGATGACCATGCCGGCGCCGTTGCGCTGGCGGTAGTACTCGCGCATCAGCGGATTGGGCACGTTGCCCGGTGCGCGCGAACGGGTCATGGGCGCCATGGCGATGCGATTGCCCAGCGACAGCGGGCCGGCAGAAAGGGGCTGGAACAGGAATGGCGTGGTGGTCATGGCGTTCTCCGACAAGGAACCCCTTCATGGCCCCTGCCCCGGGATAACCAAGCGCGATGGCAAGGACGCTACGTTGCAGACGCGAAACGAACACCGGACATGTGAGAATCGTGCACCCGCCCCAAGCCACTCCTGAACCATGAATCGAACCTGCCGTGTCCTCGCGCTCGCCTCCGCCCTGACCCTTGCGCTGGTCCTGCCGCAGCCTTCATCCGCGCAGGCCGCGGCCGATGCGGGCATTGCCGGCACGCCGTACGACGGAGTCCTCTCACTCAACGTGGACGCGACCGACCTGGCGCGTCGCATCTTCCGCGTGCGCGAGGAGATTCCGGTCAAGCCCGGCCCCGTGCACCTGTATTACCCGCAGTGGTTGCCGGGCAGCCATGGTCCGCGCGGCCCGATTGATCAATTGGGCGGCCTGCGCTTCAGCGTGGATGGCAAGCCTTTGCCCTGGCGCCGCGATCCGCTGGACATGTATCGCTTCCGCGTTGACGTGCCCGCAGGCGCCAGCGTGCTGGTGGCGGAGTTCGAACATCTTTCGCCGATGGACTCCGCGCAGGGCCGCGTGGTGGTGACGCCGGAAATCGTCGGCCTGCAATGGAATGCGGTGGCGCTGTATCCGGTCGGCTACCGCGCCGACCAGATCCAGGTGCGGCCAAGCGTGAAGTTGCCGGTGGGCTGGGGCTTTGGCACCGCGTTGGAAAATGAAGCGCCGGCCTCGCCCTCGGGCGAGGTTCGCTTCAAGCAGGTGGACTTCGACACGCTGATCGATTCGCCGATATTGGCCGGCAAGTATTACAAGCGCTTCGACCTCGACCCGGGCAGCGACCGCCCGGTCTATATCGATGCGGTGGCCGACAAGGCCAGCGAACTCGATGCCAAACCGGAGATCATCGAGAAACATCGCGAGATGGTTCGCCAGTCCTACAAGCTGTATGGCTCGAAGCATTTCAAGCACTACCACTTCCTGCTTTCGATGAGCGAGCGCTATGCGCGCATCGGCCTGGAACACCACCAGTCCAGCGAAGACGGCACTGGCCTTGGTTACCTGCTCGATCCGAAGAAGATGGGCGGCACCGACTTGATGCCGCACGAATTCGGGCACAGCTGGAATGGCAAGTTCCGCCGCGGCGCCGACATCGCCACGCCGCATTTCAACGTGCCGATGCAGGACAGCTTGTTGTGGGTGTACGAAGGCCAGAACCAGTACTGGGGCAACGTGATTTCCGCGCGCTCGGGCATGCGCACGCCCGAACAGGCGCGCGACGGCCTGGCGCTGGTCGCCGCCGGTTACGACTATCGCGAAGGCCGTCTGTGGCGGAACCTGCTCGACACGACCAACCAGCCCATCATCAGCGACCGTGGCCCGCAGGCCTGGCGCAGCTGGCAGCGCGGCGAGGACTACTACTCGGAAGGCGAGCTGATCTGGCTCGACGCCGACACCCTCATCCGCGAAAAGACCAAGGGCAAGAAATCGCTGGATGATTTCGCGCGCGCTTTTTTCGGAGTCGAAAACGGTCGGGTCAACGTGCTGACCTATACCTTCGAGGACGTGGTGGCGACGCTGAACTCGGTCGTGCCGCACGACTGGGCGACGTTCCTGCGTGATCGCGTCGAGGGCATCTCGGCCGAGCCGCCGCTCGATGGCCTGACCCGCGGTGGCTGGAAGCTTGTGTACACCGAAGAACCCAATGCGGTCGCCGCATCGTTCGCGCGTGGGCCGTCGGGCGCCAGCCTGACCTATTCGCTGGGCATGAGCATGGGTGCCGACAACAAGATTGGAGAGGTGTTGTGGAACGGCCCCGCCTTCAAGGCCGGCCTTGCGCCCGGCATGGTCGTGGTGGCGGTGAACGACGAAGCGTCCACGCCCGATCGCTTGATAGAGGCGGTGAAGGCCGCCAAGAAGAACAAGACGCCGATCGTGTTGCTGATCAACAGCTTCGATCGCATCAGCACCGTGAAGATCGACTACCAGGGCGGCCTGCGCAATCCGCACCTGGAACGCATCCCGGGCACGCCGGACCGGCTCAGCCAGATCCACGCGGCGAAGAAGTGAGCTGACGATGGCGGTCTTGTTCTTCGACGGATTGTTGACCGACGCGGCCGAGGCGGGCGTCTATTTCCTGCCCGAGCCGGACGTGGACGAGTTGCT
>JAPLSI010000100.1 GCA_026398715.1 Gammaproteobacteria bacterium | reverse complement strand
CTGTTCGAGCCCCGAAATCTGTTGCGCGCGCTCGACGAGCGCTACATCGCGCGCGGCAATCACGGCATCACGCTGCGCGAGCGAGGCGTCGCGCTCCGCGAGCGAGGCGTCGCGCTGCGCGAGCGAGGCGTCACGCTGCGCGAGCAAGGCATCACGCTCCGCGAGCGAGGCGTCGCGCTCGACAAGCGCCTGCAGCAGTCGCGACGCCTCATCGCCCCTGGCCACGACCTCCGCGTTCAGCCCGGCCAAGTCGCGGACCTGGCCAGCGATGATCTGCTCCAGTGCATCGACCTGGGCGGCGCTGCTTGCTGCGGCGGCGTCGCGCAAGCGCACGGCTTCCTCGAAATCGGCGATGGCGGCATCGCGCACGCGCACGGCTTCCTCAAGGAATTCGACCCGCCCGGCACGTTCCGCAGATGCCGCCTCGGCAATTGAAATGGCCTGTTCAAGCGAGGTTATGGCCTCGTTCCGCAAGGCGATGGCCTGCTCCATGGAGTCCATCTGCAGCCGGGATTCGGCGGCCGCTGCCTCGCGCTGCGCCAAATCCTGTTGCATGCCGGCGAGCCGTTCCGCGGCCTGCCCAGCGGCAACGGCATCGTCGCGAACCAACTGTTCGAAGTGGGCGATGCTGCCTTCCATCTCGGCAATGCGAAGCCGCTGTTCCGCAGTGGCAGCTTCCAGCTGCCTCGACAACTGGTCGCGCTCGGCCAGCAGGCGGTCGGCTTCGGCCAGGCGCGACAACAGCGAGGCCACATCCACTTCGCGACCGGCCAGTTGCTGGGCCTTTTCGGAGAACACGGCCTCGACATCGGCGATGCGGTGCTTGCTGGCCGCGAGTTCCTGGCTGAGCGTGGCGACCTGCGCGTCCAGTCCTTTGATCTGGTGGTTGAGGTCGGCGATCGTGCCGCCCAGCTTGCCCACGTCCGCCTTCCACCATTCGATGTCGGCGCGAAGCTTGATGTTGGAACCCAGGGTCTCGAACAATTCATCGATAACCGGCGCATCGTCGCCGCCGAATTGCTCCGCCAACTTCCGGATGGATTCCGGAACCTGGTCGCCGACCAGCAACACGCCCAGGCCGTGCGAATGCCGGAACTGGAACGACGGATAGCGCTTCGCCAACTCGGCCCACAACTTCCACACGCCAAAGCCGCGCCCGCGCTCCATGGTGTCGTGGAAGAGGATGACGCCAGACGCCGACATCTTCGGCAGCCAGGTTTCGAAATCGTGCTTGACCGCCTTGTAGGTGTGCAGGCCGTCGATGTGCAGCAGGTCGATGCTGCCGTCGCCAAACTCGCGCAGGGCCTCGTCGAACGTGGACCGCACCAGGTGCGAGAAGCCCGAGAAATGGCGGTCGTGGATGGCGCTGAGTTCGTTGAATATCTCTTCACCATAGGACTGGGTGTGCTCGTCGCCCTGCCAGGTGTCCACCGCGTAGCAGACCGTCTGCAGCCCGCGCTGTTCGACCGCCTGGCAGAACGCGAGGTAGGACGCGCCGCGATGGGTGCCAAGCTCGACGAAGATCTTCGGCCGCAACGCATCCATCAGCCAGCCCGCGAACGGGATGTGGCCGGTCCAGGCGCTATCGGGCGTGTGCCACGGGTGGATCAGCATGCCGGGATTCAGCACGACGACGACCCTTCGGCGATGGATTGGGGGGATGGGGGGATCATCGGCGAATTCTAGTCGGAAGGCCCTGACTGCAACAGCAAATCGACCTGTGGGGAGCACAGCAGGCGCGACGATTCACGAATGCGCTGCAGCGGCCAGTCCCACCATTTCAAGGCCAGCAGGCCGGCGATCTGGTTTTCGCTGAATCGGAACCGAATGGGCCGGGCGGGATTGCCGCCGACGACCTGATAGGGCAACACGTCGCCCACGACCACCGACCCCGCGCCGATCACCGCGCCGTCGCCCACCGTCACGCCCGACAGTACGATCGCGCCGTGCCCTATCCAGACATCGTTGCCGATGCGGGTGGGCCCCTTGGTGGCGGGGTGGCCATCCTTTCCCGCAAGCGGGTCGCCGAGCGCGATGTGCAACGGGAAGGTCGTCACCCAGTCGAGGTTGTGCTCGCCGCCGCCCATGATCACCACATCGTCCGCGATCGAGCAGAAGGCGCCAATCTCGATGCGGTCCTCCGCGGCCCACACCTTCAGGCGCGGCGTGCCGTAGGTGAAGCGGCCGACGGTGACGCGGCTGTCGGTCGAGGTCAGCGGCGGAATCAGGCTCTCGCTCATGGGTTCGCTTCCCCGGCGATGATCTTCATCTCGACTTGCTCGAAGGGAATGCCGACCAGTCCGTAGCGCAGCCGCGTGGACGCAACACGGATGATGACCGCGTCGTGCAGCCAATGGTGCTGGATGTTGGTCCACGGGTCGCCTTCGGCGATGGACACGGTCATGGAATAGTTGCCGTCCGGAAGCATGGGCAGGGTGAACACGAAACGCGCATGCAAGCGGTCGCCGGCGCGCGTCACCAGCGGCGGCTGCACGTAGGTGAAGGTGTGCTCGCCGAACAGGGACTGCCCCAGCCGGTCCTTGACGAAGAAACCGAGGATCGGGCTGGTGACGGGCTGGATGGTGCGCGCCACGATATTGAGCTGCACGCGCTCGCCGCCGGCGAACACGCCGACCGGATTTCCAGCCATGTCCGTCATCTGCACCGATTCGACCAGTGCGCTTTCCGACTTCCAGCCATCCGACAGCGCGATGTTGTCGAACAGCGAGATCTTCGTATCCGGGTCCGCCTGCGGTTCGACGGGCGCTGCTTCGCCCCGGTCGCCCTTGATGCTGCGGATCTTGATGGAATCGCCGTAGATCTCCTGCGCGCAAAATTCCACGTAGGCATTGCATAGTTCCTGCGCGCTCGATTGCAGGCGAACGGCGCCATGGTCGAGCCACAAGGCCGACTTGCAGAAATTAATGACGGCGCCCGTGTCGTGGCTGACGAACAGCAGGGTGCCCCGCTCGCGGAAGCTGCGCAGGAAGCGCATGCACTTCTGCACGAATACCGCATCGCCTACCGCCAGGGCCTCGTCGATGATGAGGATGTCGGCGTTGACGTGGGCGATGACGGCGAAGGCCAGGCGCACGTACATGCCGCTGGAGTAGATCTTTGCCGGCTGGTCTATGAAATCGTCGCCGATGTCGGCGAAGGCGATGATGTCGTCGTACACCGCGTCGATCTCGGCCGTGCCAAGGCCGAGGATCTGGGCGCTCATATAGACGTTTTCGCGGCCGGTGAATTCGGGGTTGAAGCCGGCGCCCAGCTCCAGCAACGCCGCCACGCGACCGTTGACCTGGATGTCGCCGGAGGTGGGATTGAGGGTGCCGCAGATCAACTGCAGCCGGGTGGACTTGCCCGAGCCGTTGCGTCCCACGATGCCGACCGCCTCGCCGCGCTTCACGTCGAAGGAGACGTCGCGAAGGGCCCAGAACTGCTTGTGGTAACTGCGCGCAGGCTGCATGAGCGCGCGCTGCAGGCGCGGGTAGATGGACTGCTTGAGGCGGTCCTGCGGCTTGTCGTAGATCTGGTACATCTTCGAGACATTGCGCACGCGGATGGCGACATCGGCGGGCATCGGATCGTCGACCGGTTCAGAGGACATCGGCAAACCCCCTGCGCATCTTCTGGAACAGCGCAAACCCCAGCCACGCCAGCACCAGGCCCGTCGCCACCGCCACCAGCCACGCCACGGGGTCGGGCGTCTGTCCGTAGATCAGCGTCTTGCGACCTTCCTCGATGACCGTGGTCAGCGGACTCAGGCGCATCCAGCCCTGGAATTCCACCGGCAATCCAGCCACCGGGTAAACCACCGGCGAGACGAAGAACAGGACAGTCGTGAACATCACCGTCAATTGCCCGATGTCGCGGATGTAGACGCCGGCCGCCGCCAGCGCATACGAAAACCCGACGGTCGAAAGCACCAGCGGGAACATCACCAGCGGAAACAGGATGGCCGTCCACGGCAAATGGTGGTTGATCGCCAATTGGACTATCAGCAGCACCAGCGTGCTCACGCCGGTGTGGAACAGTGCCGACAGGACTGCCACCCAGGGCAGTATCTCCAGCGGGAAGACGACCTTCTTCACGTAGCTCACGTTGGACAGGATCAGCGCCGGCGAGCGATTCACGCATTCGGCGAACATGCCGTGGATGATCAGGCCGACGAAAAGGATGATGGCGAAATCGGCCTTGGTTTCCTCGCCGCCGATGCCCCAGCGCGCCTTGAACACCACCGAGAATACGAAGGTGTAGATGACCAGCATCATCAGCGGATTGAAGAACGACCCGGCCAGCCCGACCATCGACCCGCGATAGCGGCCGACGATCTCGCGCTTGGCCAGTTGCCAGATCAGCCGACGGTTGCCGTGCACGCTCGACGCGAGTCGGGTGATGGCCGCCGAGGGGGCTTGATTGGGGTTCATTACGCGGTTCGCCAGCTGCGGCCCGAGGCCCGACCCGCGATTATAGCCGCGCGGTCCGGAAGCGAGTTCAGCGGGCTGCCCACGGCAACGCCGCGAGCTGGTGCCGGCGATTGCGGGCGGCGGCGCCCCGACGAGGTGGGACGCCGCCGCCCAGCGGCAAAATCAGTGGTGTTGCTGCTTGGTTTCGTACATCCGGATCAGTCGATCCTTGGCATAGAGCTTCTCGCGCTTCATGCGCGACAGCGTGTTGTCATCCAGCGGCAGCACGCCCAGTTCGGCGTCCAGTACCTGCTTGTCGAGTTCGCGGTGGCGTTGGAGGAGCTGTCGGAATTCCGAATCGCCCTTCATCATTGCCTCGAGTTCATCCTGCGGCTGTCCTTCAAACATCATTGACCTCCTTCTGAAACGCAAACGCCCCGCGCGGTCAGGCGCAGGGCGAGCGGATTTTAGACAAGGTCAGGTCTCTGGCGCGGGCGTCGTTCGGGGAATACGCGCGCGCCGAAGAATGTGCGGCGGCGGCTTCCCGTGGATCGACTACTGCTTTCATCGGCCTGGCTCGGTTCACCGAATGGACGAGTCTCCACCCGGCAATCCCGACGCTACTCCCGCCTTTCGCGGGTGGCAAGCACACCTTCAAGCCATTGATTTTAAATGGTTTCACTAAAATAAACGGCCGGGCACAGGAACCGCCACTGGTCCAGTTTTTTCAATGACTTAGCTGGCCGTAACTGTCCAGTAACCGCACAAGTGGCTGGTGCGCTTCGATGCGGATGCTGCGCTTGCCCGAGACTACGGCCGCGAGGCGACGAATACTGGCTTGCGCACCTGCGCCGAGGCTGGCGCTGCCGCTGCCAAAGGCCGAGCCCGGCAAGGTGTAGATGGTGCGTGTCCCGCTGCGCCGGGACGGCGGCAAGCTACCTTCATCCGCGGCCGAATCGGCTGCCACGGCTGCGGCCAGTTCGGCTTCCTTTCGGGCTAGTTCGGTTTCGCGCTTCCTCGCTTCGGCCAGCTTCATGGCCTGCGTGGCCTGCGCGTTGGCGGCTTCCGCATCGGCGGCAGATGTTTCTGCGGCCAGGCGGTCCTCATCCTGCTGCTGTGCGAGGCGGGCGGCTTCTTCCTCGCGGGCCAGGGCCTGCATGCGCAGCCGGTCCGCCTCGCGGCGGGCCAACTCGGCGTCGCGACGGCTTGCATCCACCATCATCTGGTCGCGCTCACGGTCCAGTTGCCGGGATTGCTCGATCAAGGCTTCCGCCTGGGCAGCATCCTGTGCCGCGGCGACCCAGGCTTCGGCCAACACCAGGGCGTGCGCGCGGTCGCGTGAGCGCGCCACCTGCAAGGCAGCCACCGCCTGCGCGGCCTTGAAACGCTCCAGCTGCGCACGACCCGCGAGGTTGGCGTCGGCATCGATCACGGCCAGGTCGGCGGCAAGGCGCGCAGCGTCCGGGTCTGCGGCGGGCGCAGCGACGGCGGCGCCCACCCATGTCGCGGCAGCCAGCACCAAGGCAAAAGCCCAGGGGAATTGGGTGGCAGAGCGGGCCAGGCGGCTCATTGGCGAGCCTCCGGCTGCATCTGCAGCTGCCGCCTGAGGTCGGCGTTGCGGGCCTGCTTTTCCTCTACCTCGGCACGGGCGTTGGTCAACCGGGCGCGGGCGCCGGCCTGGTCGGCGATGGCGCGCGCCTCGTCGGCGAGGCGGATCGCGTCCTTGTACTTGCGCCGGGCGATGGCTTCGCTGGCCAGGCCATAACGCTGTCGCGCCTGCGCGAGCAGGTCTGCAGCGGGACCCTGGGGTTCCAAGCGGGCTGCTGCGGAGATCGCGAGGCTGGCGGACGTCATCTGCGCCTCAGGCGGCTCGGCCGCGGTCGCGACGCCAAACCAGAGTGAAAAGGCCAGCAATGCGCCCAGAATTCGTTCAGATAGTGTCATACGTCTCATTACGGACTAGGTTATACGCGCTATTGTCAGCAGGCGTTCGAGCCTATGCAATGGCCGGGGATCAAGGGGACAAAGAATGGATATCGGTTACTTCCTGAAGCTGATGACTGAGAAGAACGCGTCGGACATGTTCCTGACGACGGGCGCTCCGGTCTTCATCAAGGTCGAGGGAAAACTCTATCCCCTTGGCAACACCGGCCTGCCGGCCGGCATGGTCAAGAAGATCGCCTACTCGCTGATGGACGAAGGCCAGGTGCCCGTGTTCGAACGCGACCTGGAATTCAACATGGCCATCGCCGTGAAGGACGCCGGCCGCTTCCGCGTCAACTGCTTCAAGCAGCGCGGCGAAGTGGGCATGGTGATCCGTGCCATCAAATCCGAAATCCCGACCATCGACCAGCTCAAGCTGCCGCAGGTCCTGAAAGACATCGTGATGGAACCGCGCGGACTGGTGCTGGTGGTCGGCTCGACCGGCTCGGGCAAGTCCACCGCGCTGGCCGCGATGATCGACCACCGCAACACCAACAACACCGGGCATATCCTCACCATCGAGGACCCGATCGAATTCCTGCACCGGCACAAGAAATCCATCGTCAACCAGCGCGAGGTCGGCCTGGACACGCACGCCTTCCATAACGCGCTCAAGAACGCGATGCGAGAAGCGCCGGACGTGATCCTGATCGGCGAAATCCTCGACGCGGTGACCATGGAATCGGCGATTGCCTTCGCCGAAACCGGCCATCTGTGCCTGGCGACGCTGCACTCCAACAACGCCGACCAGACCCTGGACCGCATCCTCAACTTCTTCCCTGAAACCGCGCACAAGAACGTGCTGATGAACCTGTCCCTGAACCTGAAGGCGGTCATCTCGTTGCGCCTGGTGGTCGGCAAGGACGGCAAGCGCCTGCCCGCGTCGGAAGTGCTGATCAACACGCCGATGATCCGCGACCTGATCCGCCGTGGCGAAGTGCACGAAGTGAAGGAAGCGATGGACAAGTCGCTGCAGGAAGGCATGCACACCTTCGACCAGTCGCTGTTCCGCATGTACAAGGACGGCAAGATCGACCTGGAAGAAGCGCTGCGCAAGGCCGACAGCCGCGATGGCCTGGCCTTGAAGATCCGCCTGGCCGAAGGCGCCACGGGCGAACACGACCCGTACGCGGACATGTACAACGCCGGCGATGCCGCCAGCGCGGGATTCTGACGCAGGACGGGACATGACCGGCGATTCGGTGAAGCTCTACAGCTTTTGGCGGTCCAGCGCCTGCTATCGGGTGCGCATCGCGCTGAACCTGAAGCGGGTTGCGTTCGAAACCATCGCCGTCAACCTGCCCGGCAACCAGCAACACGACGCTGCATTCAAGGAAATCAATCCCCAGGAAATCATTCCTGTCCTCATGCACGGCGGCCGGGTGCTGCGCCAGTCGATGGCGATCATGGAATACCTGGACGAGACCTGGCCGGAAAATCCGCTGCTGCCCTCTGTCGCCCGCGACCGCCAGCGCTCGCGCGCCATCGCCCAGGCCATCGCCTGCGAGATCCATCCGCTCAACAACCTGCGCGTGATGAAGTACCTGGAAACCCATTTCGGCGCGAACCAGGAACAACGCGAGACCTGGATGCGCCACTGGATCACCGAGGGCTTCGACGCGCTGGAAGATATCCTCGCCGACAACCCGTCAACGGGCGCGTTCTGCGAAGGCGACCGGCCCACCATCGCCGACTGCTGCCTGGTGCCGCAGGTCTACAACGCGAAGCGATTCGGCGTGGACTTGGCGCCCTACCCCAACATCGAACGCATCAACGCGGACTGCCTGGCACTCGAGGCCTTTGACCGGGCTCGGCCAGAGCTGCAGCCCGACGCTCCCAAGTAAGTCAAACGCGATTTGCGAAATGACTCGCAGCGCCGGTGGCCGGGTGGCATCGCGCCCGACATCGAAAACGTCCATGTTTTCGAAGTCGGCCGTTCCTTGCGTCCTGCACCACTTCGCGATGCCACCCGGCCCCCGACGTCGCCCCATTCACCAACGCTCTAAGCCGGTGAGAAGCAGACGTGGTCCAACCACGTCCGAAGCAAAGAGCAGAGCCGATACTGCAGCAGTAATTCGAAGTCGCGCAACATCAAGGGAA
>JAPLSI010000113.1 GCA_026398715.1 Gammaproteobacteria bacterium | reverse complement strand
CAGGCCGTGGTTGCGCAACATCAGGAAGGTGTTGCCGCCGAGGTCGTTCACCAGTCGCGGTTTTTCGTCGTCGCGCAACGCCACGCCTTCATAGCCGTGGTAGCCGAGGCTGGACAGCACGAAGATGGATTGCTGCGATATCGGCAGCACCCCGCCCTTCTGCGCGGACACGCCGATCCCGTTGACGGTGTGCGTGTGCAGGACGCAGCCGACGTCCTCGCACGCGGCATGCACGGCGCTGTGGATGGTGAACCCGGCAGGATTCACTGGGAACGGCGAGTCGCCGATGATGTTGCCGTGCAAGTCCACCTTCACCAGGCTGCTGGCGGTGATCTCCTCGAACAAGGCGCCGTAGGGATTGATCAGGAAATGGTGTTCCGGCCCAGGCAGCTTTGCCGAAATGTGGGTGAACACCAGGTCCGACCAACCGTGCAGGGCCACCAGCCGGTAGCAGGCGGCAAGGTCCACGCGCAGCTGCCATTCTTCAGCGGAAACGCTGGCCTTCAGGTCGGGACGGATCATTGGGTTCATGGCGTTCTCCGGGTGCAGGCGCCAGCATACGTCGGGCCGGGGCCGGATTTGAATGCCGTGCCTCGTGTAGGCTGCCAGCGATGACCAAGACCTACGATGCTTCCTATTTCCAGCGCTGGTACCGCGACCGCGGCATGGCCGGCCGTGCCGGCCTGGCGCGCAAGGTGGCCATGGCTGTAGCCACCGCCGAGTACTACCTGGAACGCCCCATCCGCAGCGTGCTGGACGTCGGTTGCGGCGAAGCACCCTGGCGGGCGGAACTGCTGAAGCTTCGGCCGCGGCTGAAGTACCAGGGCGTGGACTCCAGCGAATACGCCGTCGCGCGCTACGGCCGGACCCGCAATATCGCGTTGGCCAGCTTCGGCCAGCTGGGCGAGTTGCGCTTCGGTGCGCCGGTCGACCTGCTGGTGTGTTCGGACGTGATGCATTACGTTCCCACGGCAGAACTGCGGCGCGGCCTGTCCGGATTTTCCGAACACTGCGACGGCGTCGCTTTCCTCGAGCTTTACACCGACGAGGACGCGATTGCAGGCGACAAGGCTGGATTCCTGCCGCGCAGCGCCGCCTTCTATCGTCGCCAGTTCAAGCGGGCCGGCTTCATTGCCTGTGGCTCGCACCTCTATCTCAGCGAAAATCTCCACGCCAACGCCGTGGCGCTCGAAAAAATCGGCTGAAGCCAAGCCGGCATCGGCTTGTGCCAGAATCGAATCCGGACCGAAGGGAGACTCCAAGATGAAACCACTCAAGCCCGCCTTGCTTGCGCTCGCACTGGCCGCAGCAACCCAGTTCGCCGTCGCGGCGGATCCGGCCGCGGATAAACCTGCGCCCTACAAATCGTGGATGGACATCCTCGCCGAGTCCCCGGCCGCCGACTGGCGCCCGCTGGATCCGGCCAACACCCTGTACATGGAACTGCCGACCGGTCGCGTCGTGATGGAACTGGCGCCGGGTTACGTGCCCCTGCATGCCGCCAACATCAAGACCCTGGTGCGGGAAAATTATTTCGATGGCCTGGCTA
>JAPLSI010000074.1 GCA_026398715.1 Gammaproteobacteria bacterium | reverse complement strand
GGCCGCGCTCGCGCAGCGGGGGTACGTCCAGGCGCAAACTGGCGATACGGTAGTAAAGATCTTCGCGAAATTTCCCGGCATGGCTGCGGCGCTCCAGGTTCGCATGGGTCGAGCATACGAGCCGAACCGAGGGTTCACGATCTTCGCCATCCCGTCGCTGCAAGTACAGCAGCAACGCCGTCTGCGCTTGCGTCGAAAGATCGCCCACCTCGTCGATGAACAGCGTACCGCCGCTTGCCGCGTCGATATCGAGTGCTGTGCCGGGCGGCCTTTCCGGACCACTGGAATTCGTTGCAGGCTCGAAAAAGGCAGGCGCCACGGCTGCGCCGCTGATGGCGACGAAGGGGCCTTCCGCGCGGCTGGAGCGCTCGTGGATGAGTCGCGCCACCAGTGCCTTGCCCGTACCGATTTCACCCGTTACCAGCACGGATGCATGCGCATGGGCGACTTTGGCGATGGCCCCGCGCAGCGCTTCGATCCTCGGGCTGATGCCGAGGAACCTGAAGGTCACGTCCTGCACGAGGACCTTGCTGTCCCAACCTTCGATCTTGTCCATGGTTCCGCCTTCTGGCCTGATCCGGAGTCGCGCAGGATGGGTGAACCTGGCCGGCCTCGCATTCATGAATCCTGCATTGATCGGAACGAGAAAAAATTGCGACAGCGGCCATCCCGCAGAAGATGGCCCGGCTGCCTCGGCGCGGCGTTCGAGTTCGGCGTTGAAAGCGCTTCCATGAGCGCGCGGGCGAACGGGAAATGGGGTCCATGGCGGCCAGCGCGCGGCAAGTACGCGGGGGATTCCGCTTTGTCCGGGCCGGTTCGACTAAGTTCGGGTCAACCTGCCAAAATAGGCGGTCGGCCCCCCGTCCGCGTGGCCCCAGGAATCGATCGATGAAAACATGGCTGGTCACAGGTGGAGCAGGCTTCATAGGCGGCAATTTCGTCCTTGAGGCGATGGCGGCCGGCGATATCCGCATCATCAACCTCGACCTGCTGACCTATGCAGGCAACCGGGACACGTTGGCGTCCATCGACGCCGACCCGCGCCATGTGTTCGTGCACGGCGACATCGGCGACCGCGCCCTGGTCGCCGGGCTGCTTGAGAAGTATCGGCCCGACGCCGTCATCAACTTTGCAGCGGAGAGCCACGTCGACCGATCCATCGACGGCCCGGCCGCCTTCGTGCAGACCAATGTGGTCGGTACCCTGTCGCTGCTCGAGGCAGTGCGCGACTACTGGCGCGATTGTGCTCCGGAAGCGCGCGACCGCTTCCGCTTCCTGCATGTGTCGACCGACGAGGTCTATGGCTCGCTGGGCGAATCGGGCGCGTTCACCGAAGAAACGCCTTACGCGCCGAATTCGCCGTACTCGGCAAGCAAGGCCGCATCCGACCACCTGGTGCGCGCCTTCCACCACACCTTCGGCCTGCCGGTGCTGACCACCAATTGCTCGAACAATTACGGTCCTTACCAGTTTCCGGAAAAGCTCATCCCGCTGATCATCCAGAAGGCGACCGCCGGCGCGCCGCTGCCGGTTTATGGCGACGGCCTGAATGTCCGCGACTGGCTGTTCGTGTCCGACCACTGCGCCGCCATCCGCCGGGTGCTGGAATCGGGGCGCATCGGTGAAACCTACAACGTCGGCGGCGACGCGGAGCGCAAGAACATCGACGTGGTCAACGCGATCTGCTCGCTGCTCGATGCGCGTCGACCGCGTGCCGACGGCCTGCCGCGCGCCAGCCAGATCACCTATGTCGCCGACCGTCCGGGCCATGACCGCCGGTATGCGATCGATGCCTCCAAGCTGAAGCGCGAACTGGGATGGAAGCCGATGGTTGGTTTCGAAGACGGCATGTCGCGTACCGTCAACTGGTATATCGACAACGAGGCCTGGGTGGGACGCGTGCTGGACGGCAGCTATCGGATGGAACGCATGGGGCAGGGCGCATGAGCCAGCAACGCAAGGGCATCATCCTGGCCGGAGGCTCCGGCACCCGTCTTTATCCGATCACCCAATGCATCAGCAAGCAGCTGCTGCCCATCTACGACAAGCCGATGATCTACTACCCGCTCAGCGTGCTGATGCTGGCGGGCATCCGCGAAGTGTTGATCATCAACACCCCGCACGAGCAGGAATTGTTCAAGCGCCTGCTGGGCGATGGCTCGAAGTGGGGCATGCGCATCGAGTACGCCGCGCAGCCTTCGCCGGACGGACTGGCCCAGGCGCTGCTGATCGGTCGTGAGTTCCTGGGCGGCGCGCCGAGCTGCCTGGTGCTGGGCGACAACATCTTCCACGGACAGGGCCTGGGCGACCTGCTGCGCCGCGCGGATTCGCGCGAGCACGGTGCGACGGTGTTCGGCTATTACGTTCGCGACCCCGAGCGCTATGGCGTCGCCGAATTCGACGCCGACGGGCGAGTGGTCGGCCTGGAGGAAAAGCCGTCCGACCCGCGTTCCAACTACGCCGTCACCGGCCTGTACTTCTACGACGGCCGCGCCAGCGATTTCGCCGCTGCGCTCGAGCCTTCGCCGCGAGGCGAGTTGGAGATCACCGATCTCAACCGCTGCTACCTGGAAGACGGTTCGCTGCACCTCGAAAAACTTGGCCGCGGCTATGCATGGCTGGATACGGGCACGCACGAAACACTGAACCAGGCGTCCAACTTCATCGAGACCATCGAGGCGCGACAGGGCCTTCGCGTTTGCTAGGGCCTTCGCGTTTGCTGTCCCGAGGAAATCGCCTTCTTCAAGGGCTGGATCGACGCCAACCAGATGCGCGCCATGGCGGCGCCGCTGGCCAAGAACGGCTACGGCCAGTACCTGCTGAGCCTGCTCGAACATGGGCCCATCGAATGAAACTGATCGAGACGCCCTTGCCGGGCTGCGTGGTGATCGAGCCGCAGGTGTTTGGCGACAGCCGCGGAAGTTTCTTCGAGTCCTGGAACAAGTCGCGCTGGGCCGAGCATGGCCTGGACATGGATTTCGTACAGAGCAATGTCTCCAGTTCGTCGCGCGGCGTGTTGCGCGGGCTGCACTACCAATGGCCGCAACCACAGGGAAAGCTGGTCAGCGTGCTGGAAGGCGAGGTCTACGACGTGGCCGTGGACATTCGTCGCGGCTCCCCGAATTTCGGCCAGTCCACGGCCGTATTGCTCAGCGCGGACAATCGCCGGCTGTTCTGGATTCCGGAAGGTTTTGCGCACGGCTTCGTGGTCGTTTCCGATCGCGCCGTATTCCATTATCTTTGCACGGCGCCTTACCTGCGCGAGGCCGATGCAGGCATCCGCTGGGACGATGCGAGGCTGGCCATCGACTGGCCGGTAAGCGAACCCCTGCTGTCCGACAAGGACGCGCGACTTCCGTTCCTGGACGACATCGCCCAGGACCGATTGCCGGAGTACCACCCATGAAGATCCTGCTGCTTGGCGCCGATGGCCAGTTGGGCTACGAGTTGCATCGCGCCTGCGCCCCGTTGGGCGAGATCCTTCCCTTCACCTATTCGGGCAAGCTCACCGGCCGACAAACGTGCGGCCAGGTCGATTTCGAGAAGCCGGGCGTGCTCGATGCGCTGGTCCGCGAGTACAAGCCCGCGATGGTCCTGAATGCCGTCGCGCACACGGCGGTGGATCGCGCCGAGGACGAGCCTGCCATCGCCCAGCGCGTGAACGCCGACGCCGTGGGCGAATTGGCCCTGGCGTGCAAGCGCGAAAACGCGATGCTCGTGCATTATTCAACGGACTACGTATTCGATGGCCGGCTGCGCCGTCCGATTCGCGAAGACGACGCCACGGGCCCGGTCAGCGTCTACGGCAAGACCAAGCTGGCAGGCGAGCAGGCGATTCGCGCCAGCGACTGCCGCCACGTGATCCTGCGCACGGCCTGGGTCTATGCGGCGCGCGGCCAGAACTTCCTGCGCACGGCGCTGAAGCTGGCCCGCGAGCGCGACGAGATCCGCATCGTCAACGACCAGGTCGGTTCACCGACGCCGGCGCGCTGGCTCGCGGCCGCCACGGCGCTGGCACTGGCCCGCAATCCCGACGCAACCGGCACCTGGCACGTGGTCGCGGACGGGGAGTGCAACTGGCACGATTTCGCCAAGGCCATCTACGGTAATGCGCTGGTGGCGGGCGTGCTGGCCAAGGCGCCGAAGCTGATCGGCATCCCCAGCCAGGAGTTTCCGACCAAGGCCAAGCGCCCCGCGTACTCGCGCCTGGATGCGTCCGCCTTTGCGCGCGATTTCGGATTGCGCCTTCCCGACTGGCGCGTGGGCCTGCGCGAGGTGATTGGCGAAATCGCGGAGTCGCAGGCCGGCTGATCCGGCCGCGGCGTTGCGACCTGCGCCGGGACCCGCCCGGCGCTTACTTCACGCCGTGCATGCCGCGATTGAGTAGCGGCACGGCCAGCAGCGCCACCAGC
>JAPLSI010000171.1 GCA_026398715.1 Gammaproteobacteria bacterium | reverse complement strand
GCTCGCGCTGGGGATGGTTTTCACCTGGCCCGAGGGCAAGCGCGCCGCGGTCAGCCTGGCCTACGACGACGCCATCAATTCGCAGCTCGACCATGCGCTTCCCGCGCTGGACCAACGCGGACTGAAGGCAAGCTTCTACCTCACGCTGTCCAGCAACACCCTCGCCAAGCGCCTGCCCGAGTGGCGCGCCGCCGCGGCAAACGGGCATGAATTGGGAAACCACACCCTGTTCCACCAGTGTTCGCGCAGCGCGCCGGGCCGCGAATGGGTGACGCCCGAAAATGACCTCGATCACATCAGCGCCGCGCAACTGGCTGCGCAGATCCGCGTGGGCAACACGATGCTGCACGCCATCGATGGCAAGACAACGCGCACTTTCACCGCGCCGTGCGGGGACCTGAAGGCCGCGGGAGAGCCTTACCTGCCATTGGTGAAGGCAGAGTTCGTGGCGATCAAGTCCGGCGACGGTGGCGTCGTCCCCGACATGCAGGCGCTCGATCCACATGTCGTCGGCGTGTGGGCGCCCAGCGAGGTTACCGGCGCGCAGTTGATTGCCCGTGTGGACGAAGCCATCGCGCGCGGCACGATGGTCAATTTCACCTTCCACGGCATTGGCGGCGACTACCTGACGGTATCGACCCAGGCCCACGATCAATTGCTCGACTACCTGGCCGCGCATCGCGACGTAGTCTGGACCGACACCTTCATCAACATCATGAAGTACGTGAAATCCACGCGGTTGGGGCCGACAAGCTCCAAAACAAATACTGATTAACGGCCAGGGGAAGGGCATGAAGCTGTCGCTGCTGGATACATCGATCGTCATCATCTATCTGATCGGAATCTTCGCCCTCGCGCAGTGGGTATCACGCGAGAAGAAGGGCCACGAGAAGACGGCCGAAGACTACTTCCTGGCCGGCAAGGCCTTGCCCTGGTGGGCGGTCGGCGCCTCGCTGATCGCTGCCAATATTTCCGCCGAACAGATCATCGGCATGTCCGGCTCGGGTTATGCCATCG
Organism: Gammaproteobacteria bacterium; assembly: GCA_026398715.1. The sequence goes on along the minus strand of JAPLSI010000171.1, from coordinate 7,532 downwards.
GCCTGGCGATCGCCTCCTACGAGTGGATGGCGGCGTTCACGCTGCTGATCGTCGGCAAGTTCTTCCTGCCGATCTTCCTCAAGAACGGCATCTACACGATGCCGCAGTTCCTCGAGCAGCGTTACGGCACCCGCATCCGCACCCTGATGGCCGTGTTCTGGCTGGGACTGTACGTCTTCGTCAACCTCACCTCCATCCTCTGGCTCGGAGCCATCGCGGTATCGCAGGTGACCGGCATGGGCCAGATGCCGGCGCTGGTGATGATTGCGGTGTTCGCCCTGCTGTATCAGCTGTATGGCGGTCTCAAGGCCGTGGCGCTCACCGACATCGTGCAGGTCGCGCTGCTCGTCCTCGGTGGCCTGGTGTTGTCATGGGTCATGCTCAACCGCGTCAGCGGCGACACGGGAATGGTCGCCGGTTTCATGCACTTGTGGCGCGAGCATCCCCAGCACTTCCAGATGATCCTTACGCCGGACAATCCCTTCTACAAGGACCTGCCCGGGCTTAGCGTGCTGCTCGGCGGCATGTGGATCATGAATCTCAGCTACTGGGGCTTCAACCAGTACATCATCCAGCGCGCGCTGGCGGCCAAGGACATCAACGAGGCGCAGAAGGGCATCGTGTTCGCGGCGTTCCTGAAGATGCTGATGCCGATCGTGGTGGTGTTGCCGGGCATCGCCGCCCTGGCGCTGGCACCGGGACTGGAAAAGCCGGACCAGGCATATCCGACGATGATGGCGCTGCTTCCGACCGGCCTTCTCGGGCTGGTCTTCGCCGCCTTGATCGCGGCCATCGTTGCCTCGCTGGCGTCCAAGATCAATTCGATCGCCACCATTTTCACGCTGGATGTCTACGCCAAGTTCGGCGACGGCGCGCACCAGCCCACCCAGCACACGCTGGTTCGGGTGGGGCGCATAACCGCAGTGTCCGCAGTGGTGGTCGCGGTACTAAGCGCGAGGCCGCTGCTTGGCAGCTTTGACCAGGCGTTCCAGTACATCCAGGAGTACACCGGATTCTTCACGCCGGGAATCGTGGTCATCTTCGTGCTGGGCCTGTTCTGGAAACGCGCGAACGAGGCCGGGGCGCTGGCCGGTGCATTGGGTTCGTTCGTGCTCTCGCTGGTGTTGAAACTGGCCTGGCCCGAACTGCCGTTCATCGATCGCGTAGGCCTGGTGTTCCTGCTGGCGCTGGCGCTTTCGGTGATCGTGTCGATCCTGACCAAACCGAGCTTCGAACGGGATCATGCGCATTCCCACGCGCATGGCGTGAGCTTCGCCACGTCATCGACCTTCAATATGGCGGCGCTCGGCGCGGTCGCCACGCTGACGGCCCTGTACTCCACCTTCTGGTAGGCACCGCGCCCAATCGCAGGCGCGGCCCGGCTGGCCGCCTTTTTCGCCTCGTCACGTTGCCTTGACCGAACAGGTAGCGGAATCAGGTTCATGGTCGCCGAGCCCTATTGGATCAACGAAGTCCTCTCATTCTGGTTCGACGAACTGGAAGAGTCCGACTGGTTTTCCGGCGACCCGCGCGTGGACGAACAGATCCGCGCGCGCTTCCTGGCCCTGCACCTGCAACTGGTCGCCACCGATGCCGCCGGCATCCAGGAACCGCGCGCGCTGCTGGCCGCCGTCATCGTGCTGGACCAGTTCTCGCGCAACCTGTTCCGCGGCGATCCGCGGGCCTACGCGTCCGACCCCATCGCCCGGCGGCTGGCCAAACAGGCCATCGACGCCGGCTACGACCAGGCCATGACCCCACGCCAGCGCCTGTTCCTGTACCTGCCCTTCGAACACAGCGAACACGCCGGACACCAGGCACTGGCGGTCGAACTCATCAGCAGCCTCGACAACGCCGGCTGGACCCGCTACGCGCAGCTGCACAAGGACCTGATCGACCGGTTCGGGCGCTTCCCGGGGCGCAATGTCGCGCTGGGGCGGCAATCCACGCCGGCCGAGCTCGAAGCGCTGCGGGGACCAAACGCCAGTTTCTAAGCGGTTTGCTTGAGGCGCGGCCAACCGCGACAGCGGATTAGAGTGACGCCGACGATAAAGGGTGTAGCGTCCCGAAGTGGGTTTCCACACCCGATTCAGGAGAATCGTCATGGCTGGTAAAGAAAAGAAGGTCGAAAAAGCAGCACCGGCGCCTGCCGCCAAGGCAGTGAATGCGGGACCGGAGCGCGGCAACAACGCCTTCCCCGCCAGCAACAAGGGCAAGCCCAACCACAGCGGTCGCGGTGGTGGTGGTCCGGCCGGCGACGGCGCGCATCGCGCCGGTCAGAAGAAAGCTTAAGCAAAAAAAAAGACCGCACCCCTCGAGGTGCGGTCTGGTTATGCGGCATCGGGTTTTATTTTTTCAGCGACGCAATATCGATCACGAAGCGGTATTTGACGTCGCCCTTCAGCATCCGCTCGTAAGCCTCGTTGATGTCCTGCATCGCGATCATCTCGATGTCGGAAACGATGCCGTGTTCGGCGCAGAAATCGAGCATCTCCTGGGTCTCGGCGATACCGCCGATCAACGAACCCGAAATCGTGCGGCGCTTGAAGATCAGGTTGAACACATTCGGTGACGGATGCGATTCGGCCGGCGCGCCGACCAGGGTCATGGTGCCGTCGCGCTTCAGCAACCCAGTGAAGGCATCGAGGTTGTGCGGCGCAGCCACCGTGTTGAGGATGAAGTCGAAGCTGTTGGCATGCTTGGCCATCTCGTCCGCATTGCGCGACACCACCACTTCATCCGCGCCCAGGCGCAGCGCATCCGCCGTCTTGCCCGGGGATGTGGTGAACAACACCACATGCGCGCCCATCGCGTGCGCGATCTTCACACCCATGTGGCCCAGCCCGCCCAGGCCGACGATGCCGACCTTCTGCCCCGGGCCGACCTTCCAGTGCTTCAGCGGTGAATAGGTGGTGATGCCCGCGCACAGCAGCGGCGCCACCGCGGCCAGGTTCTGGCCCGGCGCGATGTGCAGCACGAAATCCTGGCGCACGACGATCTTGTCGGAGTAACCGCCGAAGGTGTTCTCGCCGCCGAACAGCGGCCCGTTGTACGTGCCGACGAAACCGTTTTCGCAATATTGTTCCAGGCCGTCGTTGCAGGACGCGCAGTGCTTGCAACTGCCGACCATGCAACCGACGCCGGCCAGGTCGCCGACCTTGAAGCCGGTGACTTCCGCGCCCACCGCGACCACGCGGCCGACGATTTCATGGCCCGGCACGCAGGGAAACTGGGTCATGTGCCATTCGTCGCGCGCGGTATGCAGGTCGGAGTGGCAGACCCCGCAATATTCGATGTCTATCTGCACGTCCTGTGGGCCCGGCTCGCGGCGCTCGAACGAAAACGGCGCCAGGGCATCCTTGGCGGTGAGCGCAGCAAATCCTTGGGTCTTGATCATCGAGAGTCCTTTCAGGGCAATGGGATGTGGTCGCAACGCATCATCAGCCTTGCTTCGACGCGTCCGCAAAGAAGCAGTATAGGCGGCCGTCACGCCCTTCACGCCGGGCTGCGCTAATCTTGCCGCTGGGCCGGGGAGGCCTACAGCCAATCATGGGGATGAAATGGCCAAGGATTTGCGTGAACTCAGGGACGCCCTGAGGCAGTTTGCCGCCGACCGCGACTGGGACCAGCACCACTCGCCCAAGAACCTCGCCGCCGCGCTGGTGGTGGAAGCGGCCGAGTTGCTGGAACATTTCAAGTGGATGCCCGACGGGCAGAGCCGGATCCTCGGGGACGATACCAAGCAGGTCATCGCGCATGAAATGGCCGATGTGCTGCTCTACCTCGTGCAATTGTCGGACAAGCTGGGCATCGACCTGCTGGCGTCGGCGCAGGAAAAGATGCGCGTCAACGCCGAAAAATATCCGGTCAAGCCAGCGCGTAGCACATCGGGAAAGTACACCGAGCTCTAGGTCGGCGTTGGCAGGCGCCGTGCGCCCTCAGTGCGTGAGCTTGGCCAGGTAATCCTGGATGCGGTCGGGGTCGCCGCCGACGGCCGCGACGGCGGCTTGCAGTTGCAATAGCGAGCAGCCGAACAACAGGCACCAGGCCTTCGCTTCGGCGGCGTCGTTGATGCGAACGGCAGACAGTTCGTCGGCGGGCGCGGCCGCATCGGGAACGATCTGTTCCAGGTCTTGTTGCACGGGCGCGCCGAATAGGGAGTTGCGTCGAAGCTACTCCCAAGCGCGCGAAGCGTCTTGATCGGTTTGAACTAGTTGATGCGCACTACGGGCGGAAATGTTGCCCTGCAGCGTCAGGCTGCGGATTGTTCCTGCTGCGCGCTGGACAGGTAGTCCTCGATGGACACCAGGTAGCTGCCGGCGGCAGAAATCGCCGTGCGCAGCTCGGCAACGCTGACGCCGAAATAGTCGGACCAGAAGGCCTGGTCGGCAGCCGTTGCCAGGCTGACCTTGCTGTGTGCCGTGGGGTGGAAGTTGGCGTAACTCATCGTGGCGCTCTCCGGGGGTAAGTACTCACGCTATCGGCCCTGCCCCCGGGTGTCCTGATACATATTGACCAGACGGGGGTGCGGTCGGTCACGGTTCGAATCTCGAATTTGAGTCAGTTGGCGACAATGCCGGGCTGCGTCACACCTTTGCGCAGCGCCGATCAGCTGCGGATGAACTCGATCAAGTCCCGGCTGAAGCGGTCCTTGTGGGTGGCGAACAAGCCATGCGGCGCCCCCTCGTATTCGATCAGCGTCGCGTCGGCGATGCCCTTCAACGCAAGCCGCGCGGACGCATCAATCGGCACGGTCTGGTCTTCGGTGCCGTGGATGATGAGCGTCGGCACTTTGAAGGCCGCCAGGTCGCGACGGAAATCCGTGCCGGAGAACGAACGCATGCAATCGATGGTGGGCTTCAGGCCTGCCTGCATCGCCATGCCGTGCGCCCAACGCAACAATTCATCGCTGACCGGCTGCGCCGCGTCTGTGACGCCGAAGAATTTCCTGAAGAAGCCGGTGAAGAATTTCGCGCGGTCTTCGTTCAAGGCGGCAGCGGTGTCGTCGAAGGCCGATTGCGGCGTGCCGGCCGGATTGTCGTCGGTCTTCAAGCGGAACGGCAGGATGGACGAGACCAGCACGGCCTTCGCCACCGATCGGCCGGCATGGCGCGACATGTAGCGCGCCACTTCGCCGCCACCCATCGAGAACCCGACCAGGATGGCGTCGTCCGCATCGGTGTGTGCGATTACCGTCGCCAGGTCGTCTGACAGCGTGTCGTAGTCGTAGCCGGACCAGGGTTGCGATGACCGGCCGAAACCGCGGCGGTCGTAGGCAATCGCGCGGTAGCCCGCGTTGGCGATCGCCATGGCCTGGTCGTCCCAGCTGTCGGCCGACAGCGGCCAGCCATGCACCAGGATGACCGGTGTGCCGGCGCCCCAGTCCTTTACGTACAAACGCGTCTTGTCGCGGGTGCCTAGGTAGTTCATGGCCAGTTCCTTCCCTGGAAACTTGACTCCCAACATAGCGGCTCCGGAATGAATGGGTTCTGTCCAGCGCACGGCGCACGGCACTGACAGGCGTTCAGCTTCAATACCGCCGGACGGGCCGAGTATCAGCGGTTCACACACGCGCAAAGGATTGCCGATGGGACTGCTTACCAAGATCCTCGAGAAACTCGGGCTGGGCACCGCCCACGCCGCCACGCCCGACATCCGCGCCACCGGCAAGAAGCCCGGCATTACCGGCACCGCGACCGCTCCGCCGCCGCCGCGCGTCGTCACGCCGGCCGCCGTGCCCGCAGTGGATGTCGTGGCGCAGCTGGAAAAACGCGCCGCCGCCAATTCGCAGAAGCTCAACTGGAAGACGTCCATCGTCGACCTGTTGAAGCTGCTCGACATCGACAGCGGCCTGGACGATCGCAAGGCACTGGCCAAGGAGCTGGGCTGCCCGGCCGACCTGATGGACGACTCGGCCAAGATGAACATCTGGCTGCACAAGGAAGTACTGGCTCGCATCGCTGCCAATGGTGGCAACGTGCCGGCCAACCTGCTCGACTGAAACTACCTGGGAAACTACGCAAGTTGCTCACGCAACTTGCGCAGCGTCACGTTGAAGAGCGCGCGATCGGCGCGCTGGCATCGCATCGGGGAAAAGGTGCTATTGCCGTGCGACATCACAACAGTTTATGGTCGGGGCTCGCCGTAGCATCGGTCTTCGCGCGAGTTTAGGGGATTCAAGGAACTCATCAGCCACTCGCATCCGCGGGCGGCTGGCATTCGTTCGCGCTTTAGGGGAAACATCGATGAGCAGCATCCCGCAGCAGGTTTCCGAATCTGCAAGTTTGTTTCGTGCATTCGATTCGATCCGCAACTGGCGGGCCGGCCTGCTCCTCTTCGGCTCGTTCCTCGCGATGGCCGTCATCATCGCCGTGTTCTCCTATTTCTCGGTCAAGCTTGCAGTATCCGACCTGCCGACGATTGCCCGTGGCGTGGGGGTGCTTGGCCTCGTGCTTGGCGTGGTTGCCTTGCTGATCGGCTTTTCGGCGACCGGCATCCTGTTGATGGACCAGTCCAAGGGCTTGGCGCGGCGCTCGACCGGCAACGCGCTGTTCTCCGCGCTTGTCACCTTGCCGCGCTTGCTGGGCCTGTTGTTGCTTGAGCTCTTGCTGATATTGGCGCTGATGCTCGTGGCGGCGCTGTTGCTGTTGCTATGCAAGATCCCAGTACTGGGCCCGGCGCTCTACACGGTGGTGTTTCCTGCCTGCGTCCTTGCGTTCGGCTTCACCTGGTTTGCCCTGGGTTTCGTCGTCAACCCACTGGCCTATCCCGCCTTGTGGGAGGGCAGCACCATCAGCCAGGCCGTGTTCAAGCTGTGGCACGTGGTTCGCCACGATGCATTCGCCGTGGTCACGCGGCTGCTGATCCTGTGGGCCATGGTGACGCTGGCCATGCTCGTCCTTTACGGCGTGGTCGCACTGGGAACGATGGCCACCGGCGCCATGTCGATGGCCATTCTTGAGCTAAATCCCGGCAGCCCCGAGTCGGCGCAGTACCTGCTCGGTTCGCTGATGGCGGGCAACCTCAACTTCAACGGCTACGCATCGGCGGCAATCATCGGACTACTGCTGCTTGCTGGCCTGGTGGTGGTGCTGCCCACGCTCATCTATACGCAGGGCGTATGCCTGATCTACCTGCAGCGAGCGCGGGACGTCGACACCAGCGAGGCCGAGGCCAAGATGCAGGCGCGCATGCAGGGCCTGCGAGAGCAAGCGCAGGCCGCGCAAGAGCAACTGCGCCAAGGCAGCGCGCCAGTGATGCCCGCGCAAATCGCGCCGCGCCACTGCCACAGTTGCGGCGGGCCCATCGTCGCCGGCGCGGGCTTCTGCGAATCCTGCGGAAGCCGCGTTTCATGAGGTGCCCTGGCTGCTCTGCCGACAACCGCGATTCCGCCGCATTCTGCACACATTGTGGCGCGGCCATGCCTGCCGCCGTCACGGTGCCGGTCTGCACGGCCTGTGCTGCGCCAGCAAGACCCGGCGCGCGCTTTTGCGCAAGTTGCGGCGCGACCTTTGTTGCAACGCAAACGCCGG
>JAPLSI010000026.1 GCA_026398715.1 Gammaproteobacteria bacterium | reverse complement strand
CGCGCGAACATCATTGGCTTCGACTACACCGAAGTAATCGACAATCCGGAAGTGCGCGTGCCGGTCATCCAGTACCTGCTGCACAAGCTGGAATCCCTGATCGACGGCCGTCGACTGATCTACGTGATGGACGAGTTCTGGAAGATCCTGGACGGCGAAGGCGGCCTCAAAGAGTTCGCCAAGAACAAGCAGAAGACCATCCGTAAGCAGAACGGCTTGGGCATCTTCGCGACCCAGAGCCCGGAAGACGCCTTGAAGAGCTCGATCGCCGCAGCCCTGATCGAGCAGACCGCGACCATGATTCTGCTGCCGAACCCGAACGCGAACCGCGAGGACTACATCGAGGGCCTCAAGCTCACCGACGCCGAGTACCAGGTCGTCAAGAGCCTCGACGAGCGCTCCCGCTGCTTCCTGGTCAAACAGGGGCACGCTTCCAGCGTCTGTCAGCTGAATCTGCGTGGGATGGACGATGCGCTGGCGGTGATCTCGGCTTCCACCGACAATATCGAAATTCTCCATCAGGTGCTGAGCGACCGGGCCGCGGAGAAGGGTGGAACCACGGACGCTTTGCTTCCGGAGGACTGGCTCGAAGACTTCTATGCAAACCGCAAGGGCTCGGGCAAGAAGGCCGCTGACTCCGGCGGAAGCGGCCGCCGGGCGGCCGCCACTTGACTTTGTGACCAGAATCGCGCTTTAACACGTTTATATCTACATACTTGCACTGTTCAGCTTCTACATCCAGCCAATCACCAGGTTCAAGACCACACCGGAGGTGTCCCATGAAGACCGCTCGTAAACCCCGTACCGCACGCAAGGCACCGTTCCTGACCGGGTTGGCGCTTTCCTGCTCGCTGGCAGCCGGCATGGCGGGCGCGACCATCCCGGTGGCCGACGTGGGCAATATGCCCAACCACATCATCACCCAGATCCAGTCGTACCTGAACCAGCTCAACACCTTGACCTCCAAGATCCAGGACGCCACGCAGTACGCGCGCGAAATCCAGCATATGACCCAGCAGCTCACGCAGCTGGACCAGATGTTCGCCACGCTCGCACTGCAGATGACGCCGATCCAGGAGAAGACGGCGGGCGAACTCAATATGGCCATCACGCAGCGCTGCAGCGGCGACAGCTCGATCATCTCGGATGTGTTTTCCGCCGTGGGCCTGAATCTCAACGGCGATATCGTCGCCCAGCAGAAGGTCAAGTGCACGCAGATCGTCGCTCTGCAATTCAAGCAATACAACGAACAGGTGCGCATGCTCAAGAAGCTGGAAAGGACGCAGTCCGACATCCAGCGCCTTACCGGCCAGTTGGGCGGCGCCAACACCAACGGCAAGCTGGACACCAATATCGGCGCTGCCCAGGCGCTGATGGCGCAGATGACCGCCGATGCGCAATACACGGAAACGGTGATCAGATCCTACGAGGGCATGATCAAGATGGTCGAAGAAGATCAGCGCCAGCTCGCGAAGCGCGGCATGAAGGGCGAGAGCGGCCCGATCCAGACGCTGGTCTCGACGGCGACCTTGGCCGGGGCGCTGGCGATCAACGA
>JAPLSI010000115.1 GCA_026398715.1 Gammaproteobacteria bacterium | reverse complement strand
GTACGCCTTGAACTCACCACCAAAGCGCTCTGCGCCGATCTTGGTCAATGCGGCCGTCAAAGTCGTCTTGCCATGGTCCACGTGACCAATCGTGCCCACGTTGACGTGCGGCTTGGTGCGCTGGAACTTTTCCTTGGACATTGCGATTACCCGATGAATTCAAGTTGGATGAAAATCCGGCCGCGAGGCGACCGGGGAAATGGTGCTCATCACAGGAATCGAACCTGCGACCTCTTCCTTACCAAGGAAGTGCTCTACCGACTGAGCTAGATGAGCGATGCTGCGTGCCGCGAAATCAAGATGCCGCTGATACGGTGAAACTCAATGGAGCGGAAGGAGGGAATCGAACCCTCGTAATCAGTTTGGAAAACTGATGTTCTACCATTGAACTACTCCCGCACTTCGAAGCTTGGAACTACCACACCAGCTTTTGAAAACCTTGGTGGAGGGAGGTGGATTCGAACCACCGAAGGCGTGAGCCAGCAGATTTACAGTCTGCCCCCGTTGGCCGCTTGGGTATCCCTCCACAGAGAGCCCGTAATTTTGGCGGCCGGCGACCGATATGTCAACGACCTGATAAGTCAGGGCATCCAGCTCACACGTTGAAGCGGAAGTGCAGCACGTCGCCTTCCTGAACCACGTACTCCTTGCCCTCGAGCCGCATGCGCCCTGCTTCGCGGCAGCCCGCCTCGCCCTTGAACTTGATGAAGTCGTCGAACGCGATGGTTTCGGCGCGGATGAAGCCCTTCTCGAAATCGGTGTGGATCACGCCGGCGGCCTGGGGCGCGGTCGAACCCTTGTGCACCTGCCAGGCGCGGACTTCCTTGACCCCGGCAGTGAAGTAGGTCTGCATCCCCAACAGCTTGTAACCGGCGCGGATTACCCGGTTCAGGCCGGGCTCGGACAGGCCCATTTCGGCCAGGAATTCGGCCCGGTCGGCGTCTTCGAGCTGCGCCATCTCTTCCTCGATGGCGGCGCTGACCGGCACTACTTCGGCGCCTTCGGCCAGCGCACGGGCCCGGACCTTGTCCAGGAACGGGTTGTTCTCGAAACCGTCCTCGAGCACGTTGGCCACGTACATGACCGGCTTCAGGGTGAGCAGGAACAGGTCGCGGACCGCCGCCTTGTCCTCGTCGGACAGTCCCAGGGCCCGGGCGGAGGTGCCCTGGTTGAGCCCGTCGCGCAGGCGCGCGAGAACCTCTTTCTTTACGATCGCTTCCTTATCGCCGACTCTTGCCGCCTTTTCGGCGCGGTTCAGCGCTTTTTCGACGGAGTCCAGGTCAGCCAGACAGAGCTCGGTATCGATGATCTCGATGTCGCTGATCGGGTCGATGCGGCCGGCGACATGGATGATGTCGCTGTTCTCAAAGCAGCGCACCACGTGGGCGATGGCGTCCACCTCGCGGATGTGCGCCAGGAACTTGTTGCCCAGGCCCTCGCCGCGCGAAGCGCCGGCAACCAGGCCGGCGATGTCCACGAACTCGAACGAGGTCGGCAGGATGCGCTGCGGCTTGACGATCTCGGCCAACTGGCTGAGCCGGGGGTCCGGCACCGGCACGACGCCGGTATTGGGCTCGATCGTGCAGAACGGGAAGTTGGCCGCGGCGATGCCCGCCTTGGTCAACGCATTGAATAAGGTGGACTTGCCGACGTTCGGCAGGCCGACGATGCCGCATTTGATACCCATGGGTGTCTATTGGTCCTTCGGGGTGTGCAGGCGCTTCATTGCCTCGTTGAAATCGCCTTCCACGGCCAGCGGCAGGACGTTGATGGCGTCATCAACGGCCCGGAGCATGGACGCTTCATCGTCCTTCCCGGGTCGGCCAAGCACCCAGGGGGTGACCTTGTCCTTGTGGCCCGGATGGCCGATGCCCAGCCGCAGCCGGTGGAACCGGCCATGGCCAAGGTGCTGCATGGTGTCGCGCAAGCCATTCTGTCCGCCGTGGCCGCCATCGAACTTGAGCCGGGCACTGCCGGTGGGCAGGTCCAGTTCGTCGTGGGCAATCAGGCATTCTTCGGGCTCGATCTTCCAGTAACGCAGCGCCGCGGCGACCGATCGGCCGCTGAGGTTCATGAACGTGGCCGGCTTCAGCAACCAGACGTTGTGCCCGGCCAACTGGACCTTGGCGGTTTCGCCGTGCAGCTTCGACTCGAGGCCGAAGCGCGCGCCGAGCTTTTGCGCCAGGGCGTCAATAAACCAGAACCCGGCGTTGTGCCGGGTTCGGGCATGTTCGGGACCGGGATTGCCCAGCCCGACGATGAGTCGCAAGCCTGCCATGCGCGGCAAAGTCCCATCCCGGCGCACCCCAAGGCGCGCCGGGTGGAAGACTGCTTACTTCTTCTTCGGTGCCGGAGCCGCGGCAGCCGGAGCTGCCGCCTTGGCAGCCTTGGTCGAGGGAACTTCGGCCGCAGCGGCTTCGGGCGCCTCTTCCTCGACTTCCACGCGGGCGTGGCGAGCGATCACCACGGCGACGTCGTGTTCCTTGCCGAGCTTGAGTTCCGGGAGCGACACGCCTTCCGGCAGCTTGAGCTGCGAGAGATGGATGATGTCGCCCAGGGCCAGCGCGGAGAGGTCCACTTCGATGAATTCCGGCAGGTCCTTGGGCAGGCAGCTGACGCGGATTTCATTGAGTTCGTGCAGCACGACCACGCCGGCGGTCTTGCCGGCCGGGGAGACATCCTGGTTCAGGAAGTGCAGCGGCACGTTGAAGCGGATCGCGACGTTTTCGTCGATGCGCTGGAAGTCCAGGTGCAGGATCTGCTGCTTGAACGGGTGGCGCTGCATGTCACGCAGGAGGACCTTCTGCGACTTGCCGTCGACCGACAGCTGCAGGATGGACGAGTAGAACCACTCGTTCTGGCTGGCGAGCCAGAGGGCGGTGTGCTCGAGCTGGACGTTTTCCGGGGCGGCCTGCGCTCCGTAAACGATGGCCGGGACCTGGCCGCTATGACGGAGGCGGCGGCTCGCACCTTTGCCTTCGACCTTGCGGCTGGTTGCCGTGATGTTGTGGGTTGCCATGATCAATTGCCTTCTATTGTGTTGCGCCGTATGGCGTGTTCCACGCAGCCCGCGACCAGGCGGCGTGTCGTTCCCGGATCGGGAATCGGGAATCGGCCGTCGCGGTTTCGCGGCGATCGATTCCGGATGCCCGACGTCGCCGGATCAATCCACGTACAGCGTGCTTACCGACTCCCCCATCGCGATGCGACGGATGGTTTCTGCCAGCAACTCGGCAACGCTGAGCTGACGGATTCGCGGGCAGGCGCGGGCCGCCGGCGTCAACGGAATCGTGTCGGTCACCACCAACTCGTCCAGCTGCGAACCGCTGATGTTGTCGATCGCCGCACCCGACAGCACCGCGTGCGTGCAGTAGGCGACGACCTTGGTCGCGCCGTGCTGCTTGAGCGCCGCTGCCGCTGCGCACAAGGTACCGGCGGTATCGACGATGTCGTCCACCAGCACGCAGGTCTTGCCGGCCACGTCGCCGATGATGTTCATCACCGTTGCTACGTTCGCCTTCGGGCGACGCTTGTCGATGATGGCGAGGTCGGCATCGTCGAGGCGCTTGGCAATGGCGCGTGCGCGAACCACGCCGCCCACGTCCGGCGACACCACGATGATGTTGTCGGTGCCCTGGTTGCGCCAGATATCGGCGAGCAGCAAGGGCGAGGCATACACGTTGTCCACTGGAATATCGAAGAAACCCTGGATCTGGTCGGCGTGCAGGTCGACGGTCAGCACGCGGTCGGCATTGACGGCAGTGAACATCTTCGCAGCGACCTTGGCGGTGATCGGCACGCGCGCCGAGCGCGGGCGACGATCCTGCCGGGCATAGCCGAAATACGGCACGACGGCGGTAACCACCGACGCAGACGCGCGCTTCAGCGCATCGATCAGCACCAGCAGTTCCATGAAATTCTCAGCGGTGGGCGCGGACGTCGACTGGATGACGAACACATCCTGGCCACGCACGTTTTCCTCGATCTCGACCTGGACTTCGCCGTCGGAGAACTTGCCGACCAGCGCCTTGCCCATGGGCACGCCGAGTTCGCGGCAGACGGCCTGAGCAAGCGGCCGGTTGGCATTGCCGCTGAAAACAAGAAGATTGTCGTTGCTCATGTGCGTCTTCTTGTCCTGTCCCGGTTTCATTGCAACGATGGCTGGGGCGGTAGGATTCGAACCTACGAAATGCCGGGATCAAAACCCGGTGCCTTAGGCCACTTGGCGACGCCCCAACATTCAATCAATCGAATCGATCCAACCTCAATCACCACGCGCCTTGGCCAGGGCATCAAGCAAGGGCGAGTGCTTTACGCCCGCAACCACCCTCGACTTCATCGTGGCAGGCAATTTCGACTGCGCCTGCAACGCTTCGGATTCGGAATGGAAACGGACGAAACAACCGCTTCCGGTGCCGGTCAGGCAAGCCTGTCCGTGTTGCGCCAACGCTGACAGCGCGGCATCAACTGCCGGCGCCAGGCGTCGCAAAACGGGCTCGAAGGCATTGCCGAGCGCCGCTCCGGAAACGAAGTCGGCTATTGTCGCCGGCGCTGCATCCCGCGTCAATTCAGGGGCTTGGAACAATTCGCGGGTGGAGGCACCCACGCCCGGCTCCAGCAGCAGGTACCAGCAGGGCGGAAGCTCGATCGGCGTGAGTCGCTCGCCGACCCCTTCCGCCCAGGTATTCCTGCCCAGGACGAACACAGGTACGTCGGCGCCCAGGCCCAGCCCGATCCGGGCCAGGGCGGGTTTGTCCAGGCCTGTGCCCCAAAGCTGGTTCAGTGCGACAAGCACGCTGGCCGCGTCGGACGAGCCGCCGCCGAAGCCGCCTCCGGCGGGAATCGACTTGTCGGCGAACAGGTCCGCCCCGAGCGGCGTGCGGGTGGCCGCCTGCAGTGCCCGTGCGGCCTTGAGGAGCAGGTCTTCGGACTCGGGGAAGGCAGCCGTGTCGCCACCCGCGCGGACGATCCGCCCGTCGTCACGGACCCGGACGTGAACCACGTCGCCCCAGTCCAGCAATTGGAAGACGGTCTGCAACTCGTGGTAACCGTCACTTCGACGCCCCAGGATGCGCAGGAACAGATTCAGCTTCGCGGGCGCCGGCCAGGCGCTCCAGCCCCTGGCGTGGCCTGGGTTCAAGGCTGGCTCCAGCGCTCGACCACCAGGCGAACCGACGCATCGGGCTGGCTGGCAAAGACGCGCAAGGGCAAAGGGGTCGCCGCATCGGTCCAGCCGCGATATTCAACGGCCCAGCCGGCCTGGCGAATCGTCGCCGGCAACCCGCTCGCGTCGAAATCAATATCGGAGAGGCCAGTGGACCTCGCGCCGCGCACCCAGGAAGCCATGGCGCTGAGCGGAATCCGCCATCCCGTCGCCTCTTCGAGCATCGCCTCGGGGTCGGTGCCCTGCCGGGTGCCACCCTCCAGCCCGTCCAGGCTGACCACGCCGCCGGTCTGGCGCAGGCGCCAGCCCTGCCCGGTGATCGGCGCCGAAAGCCTGATGTCGTAATTCGCGCCGTCCTGTTTCCATTCGATGCGTGCGTTACCCGCATTACCCGCCGTGCTGATGGCCACGCGTCCGCTGAAGGACCAGGAGGCTTGCGCCGCCAGCTTCGCTTCCCGGGCAGCCTGGAGGGTCTCATCGCCTTGCGCCCTCGGCCGGACGGGAGTGGGTGCGCAGGCTGCCAGCAGCACGCAGAAAGCAATCGCGACCCAGCCGACAACGCTCCTCCAAGCGACTTGGGCTTGCCTTTGAGGCGAATTGATTGGACAAGAATTGAGCTGGATCATCGGAATGGGGCGCAGGCGGCTTAAAATGGCGGCTGGACTCGAAGGACCCAGCGCCGCGAAGCTTACCCCATCGCTGCCGACCCCCATGCCCCTGATCGCCCTAGGCCTTAACCACCAGACAGCTCCGCTGGCGTTGCGCGAAAAAGTCGCGCTGGATGCGGCTGCCCTGCCGGCGGCGCTTTCGGAGCTGTCAGGGCTGGCCGGCGTGCAGGAGGCAGCGTTGCTCTCGACCTGCAATCGCACCGAGATCTACGCGCAGGTCGATGACGGCCAGGAAGCCGCAGTCGGGCATTGGCTGGCACGCCACCACGGCCTGGAGCACGGCGCGATCGAGGGCTATCTGTACCGGCACGACGACGCCGAAGCGGTGCGTGGCAGGCCGCGCGGGATGCCCGCAGCCTGCGCAATCCGCTCGACCGCCTGTTCCAGCAGACGTTTACCGTCGCCAAACGCGTGCGTACCGACACCCGCGTCGGCGCGCATCCGGTATCGGTGGCGTTTGCCGCCGTGCGCCTGGCTCGCCAGGTGTTTGCGCGACTCGATGAAGCCACCGTGCTGCTGATCGGCGCCGGTGACACGATCGAGCTCGCCGCGCGACACCTGGTGGATGCCAAGGTGAAGCGCCTGCTGGTCGCCAATCGCACGCTTGAACACGCGCAGTCACTCGCCACCCGGCACGGCGGCGTTGCCCTGCCCCTTTCCGAACTGGCGCGCCACCTTCCCGAGGCCGACATCGTCATCAGCGCAACGGCCAGCCGCCTCCCCGTGCTCGACAAGTCAGACGTTGCCGCGGCGCTGAAGTTGCGCCGCCATCGCCCGATGTTCCTGCTCGACCTTGCCGTGCCGCGCGACATCGCTGCGAACGTGGCCGAACTGGCCGACGTCTACCTGTACACCGTGGACGATCTTGAACAGGTGATCGAGGGCAACAAGGCCTCGCGTAGGGAAGCAGCGCAGCAAGCCGAGGCCATCATCGACATCCAGGTCGAACACTACCTGACGTGGTGGCAGGCGCAGGGCCGGCAGGATGCCTTGAAACGCCTGCGCGCCGACGGCGCCCAGGCTCGCGACGCCGCACTTTCGAAAGCGCAGGAACAACTCGCGCAGGGCGAGGATCCCGTGCAGGTGATGCAGCGCCTCGCGCACCAATTGACCAATCGCCTCTTGCACGCGCCGACGGCCGCGCTGCGCCAGGCCGCGCTGGACGGCGACAGTGAGTTGCTGCGCGCCGCCGAACGACTTTTCCAGGGCGATGATGACTCCGAACCTTCTGCGTAAGCTCGAAGCACTCGCCGAGCGGCATGAGGAAGTGGGCCACTTGCTCGCCGACCCCGTCGTGATCTCGGACAATGCCCGCTTCCGCGCCTTGTCGCGCGAATATTCACAACTTGAACCTGTCGCCAAGGCCCTGGCGGAACATGATCGCGCGCAGCACGACCTGGCCGAGGCACTGGCCATGCGTTCGGATGCCGAACTCAAGGAACTGGCCGAGGCGGAAATCCCGTCCGCGCAGGCACGCATCGCCGAGCTCGAATCGTCACTGGGCCTGCTGCTCATTCCGCGCGATCCGCGCGACGAGGGCAATGTCTTCATCGAGGTACGGGCAGGTACCGGCGGCGACGAGGCAGCGATTTTTGCCGGCGACCTGTTCCGGATGTACGCGCGCTACGCGGAACGCAATCGTTGGCCGCTGGAAATCCTGTCGTCGAGTCCGGGCGAACACGGTGGCTACAAGGAAATCATCGCGCGCATCGAAGGCCGCGGGGCTTTCTCGCGCCTGAAGTTCGAGTCGGGCACGCACCGGGTCCAGCGTGTTCCCGAGACCGAGGCCCAGGGTAGAATCCACACCTCCGCCGCGACCGTGGCCATCCTGCCCGATTACGAAGCGGTGGACGAGGTGGAGATCAATCCGGCTGACTTGCGCATCGACACCTTTCGTTCGTCCGGCGCGGGCGGACAGCATGTCAACAAGACGGAATCGGCCATCCGCATCACCCATGTACCGAGCGGACTGGTCGTCGAAAACCAGACCGAGCGATCGCAGCATGCAAACCGCGACAAGGCCATGAAGCGCCTCAAGGCCGCACTGCTCGAGCAGCAACGCGCCAAGGCCGAGGCGGAAACCGCGGCATCTCGGCGACTTCAGGTCGGCAGCGGCGACCGCAGCCAGCGCATCCGCACCTACAGTTTCCCGCAAGGACGAATTACCGACCATCGTGTCGAGGGCCTGACCTTGTATCGCCTTCCCGAAATCCTGGCAGGCGACCTGGACGAACTGGTGGATCGCCTGACGCGAGAACACCAGGTGGATGAACTCAAGTTGCTGACCGAGGCCGCATGAAGACCGAGTCCGATTTCACTCCGCTCCGACTGTGCGTGTTGACGGTTTCGGATTCACGTACGGCAGCGGACGACAGCTCGGGCGATTACCTGGCCGACGCGCTGGCCTCGGCGGGCCATGAACTGGCAGGTCGCGCGCTCCTCCCCGACAATCGATACCAGTTGCGCGCCTGTGTGTCGCAGTGGATCGCCGATGAATCCATCGATGGCGTGCTGGTCACCGGCGGCACGGGTTTCACGGGGCGTGACTCGACCCCGGAGGCGCTGCTGCCGCTGCTGGACAAGCAGATGCCCGGATTTGGTGAAATGTTCCGCGCGATCAGCTTCGAGGAAATCGGTACCTCGACGATGCAGTCGCGCGCATTCGCCGGCCTGGCCAACGGCACCTTCATCTTCTGCTTGCCGGGCTCGACGTCGGCGTGCAGGACCGGCTGGGAAAAGCTGATTCACGCCCAGCTCGATGCACGCACACGGCCGTGCAACCTGGCAAACCTTCGCCCTCGCCTTCGCGAGCGCTGACCTTTCCGAGACAGGAGTTCCCGTGGCCAAGCTCAAGAAGAAAGACTACGAAGAGGAACTGGAAAAACTGCAGGTCGAACTCGACCGCATGGCGCGGTGGCTGAAGCAAACCGGCAAGCGCCTGGTCGTGCTGGTCGAGGGGCGGGATACCGCCGGCAAGGGCGGCGCCATCGCGGCGATTGCCGAGCGAATGAACCCCCGTCAGTGCCGCGTCGTGGCGCTTTCCAAGCCGAGTGAGCGCGAACAATCCCAGTGGTACTTCCAGCGCTATCTGGAGCATCTTCCCGCGGCGGGCGAAATCGTGTTGTTCGATCGAAGCTGGTACAACCGCGCGGGTGTCGAGAAAGTGATGGGCTTCTGCACGCCGGCCCAGACTGCGCAGTTCCTGAAACAAGCGCCCATTGTCGAAAAATCGCTGGTCGATGACGGGATCATCGTGTTCAAGTACTGGCTCGCCGTGGACCAGCAGGAGCAGGAAGAAAGATTTGCCGAACGCGTGTCCGACCCGCTCAAGCGCTGGAAACTTTCGCCCATCGACCTGCAGGCGCGCGAAAAGTACGCCGAATACGGCAAGGCGCGCGACCAGATGATGGCGGCGACGCACACGCGCCATGCGCCATGGACCATCGTGGACTTCAACAGCCAGAAACGTGGCCGCCTGAACCTGATCCGCGACTTGCTGGACCGACTGCCCGACCAGGATGTGGAGGAGCAGGCGTTCGTGCTGCCGCCCCTGAAATCCAGTATCAGCAAGGAACGCTATGCCGGCCCGGTGAAGCCGATCAAGGGCAAGTACTGAGTCGCGCACCGACCCGCGGTGCCTAGAGGATTTCGAATCCGCTGGGCACGGCGCCTGGGTCTACGTCCTCCCGGACAAGCTCGGAAACACGCGCCAGCGGCGGGCCCACCGTAAGCCAGGCCTGCAAACGGGCCACGGCGTCATCGTCGCCGCAAGCCAGCACGCGGACGCTGCCGTCGGACAGGTTGCGCGCCTCGCCCCGTAGTCCCAATTCCAGCGCCTGCTCGCGTGTCGCGGCGCGAAACCAGACACCCTGCACCTTGCCGCGCACGATGAATCGCGCTGCCTTCATGCCGCAGGCGGGGCCTTGGCGGCGGCATCCTCTATTTCGGAGGACAGCTGTTCCGACGTGATCGGCCCCAGGTGCATTGCGGCGACCTTCCCGTCGGGAGCGATCAGGTAGGTCATCGGCAGCCCTCGTGGAGTATCGAAGTCGGCGGGCGGGTTGTAGACGTCGATCAGCGCGATCGGATACGACATCGGGTGGTCCTTGAGGAATGCCTCCATGTCCGTGCGCTCGATTTCCTCGTAGGCGAGCCCGATCACCACGACGTCGTCCCGGGCCTTGTCCATCGCATCCAGGTCAGGAATTTCCTTCAGGCACGGGTTGCACCAGGTCGCCCAGAAATTCACCACCACCCACTTGCCGCGGTGCGCCGCCAGGTCGAAGTCCTGGCCGTCGAATGTCTTGACCTTGAGTTTGGGGAAGTCGGGCTTCGGCGCGTCTTCAGCGACGGTCGGCGCAGCCGGGGCGACGGCAGCTGGCGCAGCCGCAGCCGTCGCAGGAGGTGGCGCAGGCGTCGGCTCCGGCTTGCAGGCCGACAACAGGAAGATTGCACCGGCCAGGGCGACCGCGTTTCGCGCATTCATGGTTTTCGATCCTTTCCCACTTGGGTTTCGAGGAAGCTGCCGACGCTGCGTTCCAGCGGGGCCTTGAGGGGTTGCCGCAGATGGTCGAGCGCCGACATGGAAGCACGCCCCATCGCATCCTGTCGTGAAGGCAGGTCGAGGTCATCGGTGGGAATGCGCAAGCGCATGCCTTCGTAAATCTCGCCCAAAGGCACTTTGTCCAGGTCCCGCGACAGCAACCAGGCACCCGATTCCGACCGCTGGATGATATTCATGTCGCACAACGCGGAAATCATCTGCTGAAGCAGTTCATCAGTGAAGCTGGGCTCGCGCTGCTGGATCTGGGCCAGGTGCAGGCCCTCGCCGTCGCGACGCACCTCCTCGAACCGCCCAAGCAGGCGCATGACAGCGTAAATCTCGGCGCCGGGGCTCAGGCGAAGCGCCCGCGGCTGGTATCGGAAGGACGCCAGCGACGCGGCCAGCGAAGCACCCAGCAAGACGACAAGCCAACTGGTATAGACCCAGATCAGGAAGATCGGAATGACGGCGAGCGCGCCGTAGAGTTCTTCGAAAGATGCGTTCCGAAGATAGATGGCCAGCGCCCACTTCAGCCACTCGAAGAGGATCGTCGCCAGCAGGCCGCCCGCCATGGCGAAGCGCAGCGCCACGGTCCGGTGCGGGATCAGCCAATAGGCAGCGGTGAAGGCGAGGAATTCGAGCGCGTGGGGCAGGAATCGCAACAAGCGGTCGCTGAGGTCCCGGGCCTCGACGCCTGCCAGCGCTGGAATCGAAAACAATGCGGAGGTCGCCGCGAGGGCCGCCACGGTGAGCACGGATCCGAGGGTCAACAGCGTCCAGTACATCAGGAAGCGAGTGAGCTTGGGGCGTGCCGACGGCACGCGCCAGATCCGATTGAAGGCCTGCTCGATGCTCCACATGGTCAGCAGGACCGACGCCAGCAAGGCAACCACGCCGGTGCTGGACAGCGCCACGGCGCTTTGGGCAAACCCCTGGAGGTATTGCTGCACCGAGCGGGCCGACGAGGGCACGAAATTCGCGAACAGGAACTCGGTAATCCGTGCACTCCAGACCTGGAATTCGGGAAAGGCCGATAGCACCGCGAATACCACCGCCGAGAACGGCACCAACGCGAACATGGTCGTGTATGCCAATGCCCCCGCCGATTCGAAGCAGCGGTCGTCGATGAACCGGTTCAGCAGGAACCGGCTGAACAGGGTGATCCGCTCGCGGTCCACGAGGGCGATCCAACGGCGAAGCCGTTTCCATGGCGATTTCATTGCTTCCATGGGCAAAGGGTAGCGCAGCCCGCACGGGTATGCCGCATCACGCCGCATCGGATACGCTTGTCGATTAAGGAGCAACCATGCCCGACATCCTTATCCTTTATTACAGCCGCACCGGCGCCGTCGCCCAACTTGCACGCCAGGTCGCGCGCGGGGTCGAGGAAGCCGGGGCCACGGCGCGCCTTCGCACGGTGCCGCCGGTCACGGCCGTCACCCAGTCGCAGGCGCCCGCGGTGCCCGACGACGGCCCGCCTTACATCGAGAAGAAAGACCTGGCCGAGTGCGCGGGCGTGCTGATCGGCAGCCCCACCCGCTTCGGGAACATGGCGGCACCCCTCAAGCATTTCCTCGACAGCCTCGGGGCCGAGTGGGTAAGCGGGACGCTGGTCGGCAAGCCGGCAGGCGTCTTCACCTCGACCTCGACCATGCACGGGGGCCAGGAGTCCACCTTGTTGTCGATGATGCTTCCCCTGATTCACCACGGCGCCGTCATCGTCGGCATCCCCTTCACGGAGCCGCTGCTGAATTCGACGACCAGCGGAGGCACGCCTTATGGCGCCAGCCACGTGTCGGGAGTGGACGGGAGGCTCAGCCTCACCGAGGACGAAAAGCAATTGGCCCGGGCCCTCGGAAAGCGCGTGGCAGACATCGCAATCAGGCTGGCCCGATGACGGGCCCGGCTAGTCCGTCCTACACACAGTCAACGCGGGCGACGTTCGCCGGCGTGATGACCCTGTTCGCATTGCAGTGGCTATGGCATGGCGCGCTGTTGCCTTCCACGGGCGCGGCCTGGTTTTGGCTGCCGGTCATCTTCAGCCTGCCATTGGCTGGGCTGGCGCTTGCGCTGTGGCTTCGACGCAGTTCCGCGCGATATTGGTCGGGCGTCATCGCCCTGCTCTACTTCTGCCATGGCATCACCGAGGCCTGGACGATCGACGCCGCGCGAAACCT
>JAPLSI010000011.1 GCA_026398715.1 Gammaproteobacteria bacterium | reverse complement strand
CGAGCGCACGGCGCAACAGCTCGTCCTGTCCCGCCAAGGCAAAATCGAAGCGCTGGCCGCGCACCCGGACGCCGGACGGTGGCTTGAGCACGACCGAACTGGCGTCCAGCGCGCGCGGCAGGCCATCGAGGCTGACGATGTTCTGGCCGGTCTTCAGGTCGAAGCCGATGCGACGGTCGACCAATGCAAAGCCGGCTCCGCCGGGTTGCCCTTCCGATTGGGTGACGGATTCGAAATCACCGCTGTAGACGGTCAGTTGACCGTCCGCGGCGAGAACGGGCGTGGCCATCGTGAAGGCGAGGGCAGTGGCTGCGGCAAGTGGATGCAGGGACATCAGGACTCTCCATGGGCTCGGGTTATCATAGGCACATGAACGCACCGCCATTCATTCTGGGGTTGCTGCTGCTCGCTGGCGCTTCAGCTGCCGTTGCCAAGCCGGGCGATTGCTTGCCGGTCGCCGGGCAGGCCTGGATCCGCGCCGCGCCGCCGGGCGCCACCGCACTCGCGGGCTATGCGGTGTTGCGAAACCCGTGCGCGAAGCCCTTCGTCGTCACCGACGTAAGCTCGGCTGATTTCGCCATGGGCATGATCCACGAGACGATCGTGGACAAAGGTATCAGCCGCATGCGCCACGCGAAGTCCTTGCCCGTGCCTGCGCGCGGCGTCCTGGAATTCGAGCCGGGCGGCAAGCACATGATGCTGATGCATCCGCGTCGGGTGTTGAAGGAAGGCGACCGCGTGCGCCTGGTGCTGAAGCTGGCGGACCGCCGGACGATCGACATCGACGCCGTCGTGCGGCGGGAAGCTCCCGGCAAACCCTGATGGCCGTCGCGAGCCGTGCGCTCGCGACAGATTATTCGCAGGCGGCGCGGATGCTCGGCGGCAACACGACCGACTGGCCGGTGCCATCCACCCACACCATCACCGTATTGCCGTCGGCATACAGCACGCCCTCGTCGGTGCACGAGGTGATGCGATGGCCGAGCGTCAGGCTCTTGTTGCCGATCCGTTCGGCAGTCAATTCGATGGCCACCGTCTCGGGCCAATTTGCCGCCTTGCGGTAGTTGACCGTGATGGCGGCCAGGATCGGCGCCGCGGTCTCGCCGGACCAGTCGCTGCTGAGCGACTTGAACCAGGTGACGCGGGCTTCCTCGATGTAGCCCAGGTAGCTCGCGTTATTGACGTGGTTGAAGGCGTCCAGGTCGCGCCAGCGCACCGGCATCACCAGTTTGAAAACGATCTTGCTCATGCGGCACTCCGCTTGCGCGACGGCTTGGGTGCGTCGAGGATCTTCGCCAGGAACTGCCCGGTGTGCGATGCCATGTTCGCGGCCAGGGTTTCCGGCGTGCCTTCCGCGATGATCTGCCCGCCGCGATGGCCGCCTTCCGGGCCCAGGTCGATCACCCAGTCCGCGGTCTTGATCACGTCCAGGTTGTGCTCGATCACCACGATCGTGTTGCCATCGTCGCGCAGCTTGTGCAGCACCGCCAGCAAATGTTCGATGTCGTGGACGTGCAGGCCGGTGGTCGGCTCGTACAGGATGTACAGCGTGCGCCCGGTATCG
>JAPLSI010000051.1 GCA_026398715.1 Gammaproteobacteria bacterium | reverse complement strand
GATTTCACTGCAGGCGTGAACGCGATATCGCTGGCATAGCCCGCGGTCATGCGGCCTCGAGCGACTCGACCACCGGGAAATCGATCTCGGTCTTGGCCACTTCGTTGAGGTAGTTGGTCCAGGTGTTCAAGGCGACGTGCTGCACGATCTCGATGACCTGCGCCTGCGTGTAGCCGGCCGCGATGACAGCTTCGACATCGCCGCTGCTGACCTTGCCGCGCTGCGTGGTCACCTTCGCGGCAAAGCGCACGGCGGCGTCGGCCTTCGCATCGTTGGACGTGCCATTGCGGTTGGCGGCGATTTCGGCGTCGTCAAGCTTGGCCAGGTTCTTGCCCAGGTAGGTGTGGGCCGACAGGCAGTAGCCGCAGCCATTGATCTGCGCGACGGCCAGTGCGATGCGCTCGCGCGTCGGCGCGGGCAGCGTGCCCTTGGCCAGTGCGCCCGACATGCCGAGGTAGCCTTCCAGTGCGGCCGGGCTGACGGCGGCCAGGCGGAACAGGTTGGGCACCGAGCCGATCTGCTTGTGCACGGCGTGCAGAAGCGGCTGCGAGGCGGCGGGGGCGGATTCGATGGTGGTGGGGATGCTGAGGCGGGACATGGCTGGCTCCTGATGGCTTCAAAAATGGGCGGATTGCCCGGTGGAGAAAGCATGATCGCTTCCAGATTCCGACACTAGCCGGTAATATCGAGATAGATTCTTCCAGATAGCGGAATAATGAAATGGACAGACTCGACGCGATGGCGGTCTTCCTGGCGACAGTGGAGGCGGGCAGCCTTTCAGCCGCTGGACGCAAGCTGGACATGCCGCTGGCTACCGTCAGCCGAAAGCTTGGCGAGTTGGAGAGCCATCTGAAGGCGCGTCTGCTGAACCGGTCGACGCGCCGACTCGACCTGACGGACGCAGGCCGCGATTACCTGGCGGCCTGTCGCCGCATCCTGGAACAGGTGGACGACGCCGAACGCGAAGTGGCGGGCGAGTTCAGCGAGCCGCGTGGCGGCCTGGTGATTACCGCGCCGATCGTGTTCGGCCGCTTGCATGTGTTGCCGGTGATTGCGGACTTCCTGCAAGCGTATCCGCAGGTGGACGTGCGCCTGTTGCAGTCCGATCGCAACGTGGATCTGCTCGACGAGCACGTGGATGTGGCCGTGCGAATAGGTACGCTGCCCGACAGTCGCCTGAAGGCGATGCCGCTGGGCGCGATCTCGCGCGTGGTGTGTGCAAGCCCCGACTATCTTGCGCGGCACGGCGCCCCGGCACATCCAAACGATGTCGCAGGGCACACCTGCATCACTTTCGAAGCGCTCGGCAGCGCCAGCGCATGGCAATTTCTTATCGATGGGCGCGAGGTCTCGGTGCCGGTGCACTCGCGACTGTTGGTGAACACGGCGGAAGCCGCCATCGATGCTGCGCTTTCCGGCGTTGGGCTGACGCGAGTCTTGTCCTACCAGGTTGATGATGCCGTCCGCGCGGGACGGCTTGAAATCGTGCTGGCGGACTTCCCGTCGGCGGCGATGGCGGTGAACCTGGTGCACGCCGGGCAACAACGACTGGCCTTGAAGTTGAGGACCTTCCTTGATTTCTCGGCGCCGCGTTTGCGGCAGCGGCTTGAACGCACGTCCACGCGCTACCCAGACCATTAAGGAGGTCGGTCAGCTGACCGTGTCCAGCGGCGCTAGCTGCCGACCTTCACTTCCTCGTCGATGCTGGTGATCAGGGCTTGGCATTTCGCCCTCAGGTCCTGCATCTGGCCGTTCATGGTTTCAAACTCGAGGACCGTCATAACAAAGCCGTTCTTGAGCTTCCGGCTTTTAAGGTAGACCTCGTAGTCGCCGGCAGTCAGCGCCACGTCCTTGCCCGCCTTTCCGCCGCTCACCCGCCAGGCGTAATTGTCGACCAGGGCGCTCAGATCCATGAACTCGTAGATCGGTTCGTAGATGAGCTTTTCGGTGTCGTAGCGATAGTGGTCTTCTTCGCTCTTCATCTTGGTGTACAGCGATTCGATGTCGAGCAGCTGGTTCTTGATTCGGGCATTGCCGATCAGCGCCAGGTTGCCGGAATTGATCATCTCCTGGAAGGTGTTGTTGACCAGGTAGAACTTCTTCCAACTGTAGATATCCACGCCGTCCTGGTTGAAGGCGGCGTAGTCGTCGATGGGCTTACCCTCGAAATGTTCGAGGATGCGTTTTGCCGCCTCGATCTTGCCGGTGCGCTGTTCGAGATACCGGTCCATCTCGGCGATATTGATCCGAAGGTCCGTCTGGATGTTCCTCAGGTAGGCGATCTCGCGCACGCGATCCTTGCGAATGTCGCTCAGTCCATTGAGGTACAGCGCCACCAGAATGCCGATGATGACCAGGACGATTTCGCCGCCGGCATAGAGCAGGTACTTGCCAAACCGGTTTTCGGACATCAGCTGTTTCCTGATCCTTCGGATGAAATGAATCATCAGCGTTCCTGCGCGCTGATCCACTGATCAATCTTGCCCTCAAGCACATTCAACGGCATCGCTCCGTCCTCCAACACCGCGCGATGGAACGCGCGAATGTCGAATTTCGGCCCCAGCCTGGCTTCGGCGCGCTTGCGCAACTCGGTGATCTTCAACTCGCCGATCTTGTAGGCCAATGCCTGGCCGGGGATGGCGGAGAAGCGTTCCACTTCGGACCGGATGCCGTCGTCGCTAAGCGAAGAATTCTTCCGCGCATAGTCCGTGGCTTGCTCAAGCGTCCAACCCTTCGTGTGGATGCCGGTGTCCAGCACCAGGCGGATCGACCGCCACAGTTCGGACGACAGGTAGCCATAGTGCTGGTAGGGGTCGGTGTACAGGCCCAGCTCCGGCCCCAGCGTTTCCGCATACAGGCCCCAGCCTTCCGAGAACGCCGTCCATCCGGTGAAGCGCCGCATCCGCGGCAAATGGTCGAGTTCGCGGGCGATGGAAATCTGGAAGTGGTGCCCCGGGGATCCTTCGTGCACCAGCAGCGTTTCACGATCCATGCGGGCACGGCTCGAAGGCTCGTAGGTGTTGAGATAGAACAACCCGGGCCGGCTGCCGTCCAGGGCGGCCGGCGTGTACGACCCCTTGCTGGCGCTGCGCTCGCGGAAGGGCTCGATCGCGCGGATCTCGTAATTGGCCTTGGGCTTGATGTCGAACAGTTTGTCGGTGCTGGCGTCGATACGCGCCTGGCTGTTGCGGTAATCGGCCAGCATTTCTTCACGCGACGTGTAGTTCTGGGCCGGGTCCGTCGCCATGTGGCGCATGAACGAGGCAAGGTCCCCCTGCCAGCCGACGCGGCGCATCACGGCATTCATCTCGCCGTGGATGCGTGCGACCTCGTCCAGTCCGATCTGGTGGATTTGCTCCGGTGTCAGGTCGGTGGTGGTCATCGTGCGCGCCTGGTAGGCGTACCACTCGCGCCCGTCGGGCAGGGCCGACAAGCCCACCGTGGTTCGCGTCTTTGGCAGGTACTCGTCGCGCACGAAGTCATGCAGGCGCTGGAAGGCGGGCACGATCCGTTCGCGGATGGCGGCGAGGTAGGCGGCGGTCAGCCGGGCCTTGTCCTCGGCACTGAAGTTGGCGGGCATGGTCGCCACCGGTCCGTGGAACATGCTCTTCGCAGGATCGGTCACGATGTGTGCCGCCAGTTGCGGCAGCGTGCGCTCCATCAGTACGCGGGGCTGGACGATGCCGGAAGCCATGCCCTCGCGCATGTTGGCGATGGCGATGTCCACTGATTCCTCGAAACCGCCCATCCGCCCGAGGAAGTCTTCGTAGTCGTCCACCGTCTTGAACGGATGCAGGCCGCCACCCGCGCCCATCTGCGCAAAGCTCGCGGTGAAGTTGAAGAACTGGTTGAGCGGCATCAGGTGCGACGGATAACGCTCGCCTTCGCGCTGCGTCCGCAAGCTGATCAGGAAGATGTCGTAGGACAGCTGGTGTTCCGCATCCAGGGACGCGCGGTCGAACGCGATCAGTCGCGGCTCGTACTCGCGCACCAGGGCGGCCTGCGCGGCGCGCACGCTGGGGCTGAAGCCGGTCGTATAGAGATGGTTGTAACGCGTGTCGCCGATGGACGTGGCCAGCACCGGGTTCAGCGCCAATGCGCGCTCGAAGTAGGCCTCGAGCATGGCGTCGAGGGCTGCGCCCGGAAGGGGCGCTGTCGTCGATGATGGCGGCGGGGCGACTGCGGCCGGTGTTTCATTGCGCGGCGTGCTGGCGCAACCCACCAGCAGGCCGATGACCATTCCACCCAGGATCCTTGCTCGCATCTGCGCTACCCTTGTCCGGTCCGCACGGCGCCGGGATGGCGCGGAGCGACCAGGGAGAGTGTAGGGCAGGTTGGGCCGTTCCGCCTGTCACCCCAACCACGGGATCGGACCTTTCAGGAGACAGTTCGCATGCGCTTGGCGGCAATGACCTTTGTATTTTCTGCCCTCGTGGCAGCGGCGCCCAGCCAGGCTGCGGCCACTGCGGACGCGTCCGCGCCGATGGCGAAGGACGCGCAGGCCAGCGTCCTGTTGTTCGCCGATGAATTCAACACCGGGCAACTCGACCGGTCGAAGTGGATCGCGATCGGCCCGGATTTCTGGGTCAACAACGAGCAGCAGGCCTATGTGGATACGCCGGAGGCGATCCGCCTGTTGCCTGCGGGCAGCATGGAAGGTGCAGACGGCGGCGTGCTGGCCTTGCAGCCGAATTTCAGCAAGGGCTTCAAGACGCCCAACGGGCGCACGGCGGATTTCGTTTCCGGCCGCATTGAATCGCAAGGCAAGTTCGATTTCACCTATGGACGTGCCGTTGCACGGATCAAGATGACCGACACCACCGGCGTCTGGCCTGCGTTCTGGTTGCTGGGCAACGGGGCCTGGCCGGAAACCGGCGAGATCGACATCATGGAATACGTGGGTGAGGCCGACTGGACTGGCGTTGCGCTGCACGGCAAGGGCTATTCCGGCGAAACACCTTTGGTGGACAAGCAGTTTTTTCCGCACGGCACCGATGTTACCCAGTGGCATGAATACGCGGTTGAATGGACGCAGGACCAGATTCTTTTCCTGGTGGATGGCCGGCTTACCTACCGGGTAACGCGCCCGATGGTCGAGCATTACGGCAAATGGAATTTCGACAATCCCAAGTACCTCATCCTCAATTTCGCACTGGGCGGCGCCTATCCGTTCAAGACGAACGGAATCAAAGCGCCCTACGAGGGAATGCCGGATTCCACGGTGGAAAAGATCAAACGTGGCGAAGTGGCGATGTGGGTGGATTGGGTGCGCGTGTACGGCAGCAAGCCGCAGCGCTAGTCACGCGGACGGCGCAAGACCTCGATACGTGGCAGCTAAATCCGGACGGCCCAGTGAGATTCCACTGACAGATAACTCCGGTCCGGTCATTCACCCTGGACGCTGGCATTCCACGGTATAACGTATTGCGTTATATAACGGCTAGCGTTATGGTATTCCTGTGATCAGGAGCTTCTCGGATAGCGAGGCTCGCCTGATCTGGGAGGGCACGCCCAGTCGGCGGCTGCCGGCCGAAATTCAGGGTACAGCACGGCGCAAGCTGCGCATGTTGAGCAATGCGGCGAGACTGGAGGACTTGCGGGCTCCTCCCGCGAATCGCCTGGAAGCTTTGAAAGGCGATCGAAAGGGACAGCACAGCATCCGGATCAACGATCAATGGCGCATCTGCTTTCGATGGAATGAGGGTGACGTCTATAACGTGGCAATCGTGGACTATCACTGAAATGAAAAAACTATCCAACATTCACCCCGGCGAGATTCTTCTCGAAGAATTTCTACTGCCGCTGGGCATCAGTCAAAACGCCCTGGCGCGCGCCGCCAGTGTGCCCCCGCGTCGGATCAATGAGATCGTCCTTGGCAAGCGAGGCATCAGCGCGGACACGGCGGTCCGCTTGGCGGTTGCTTTGGGTACCAGCGAGCGATTCTGGCTTGGCCTGCAGGCAGACTTCGACCTGGAGCAGGCGCATCGGGCCTTGGGCAAGAAGATCGGACATTTGGCTCGCATCGCAGCCTGAGTAGGCTTAGGTCGTGTTCGGATAGACTCGTGCGTCCAACAGGGGAGTGATCATGAGTAGTTCCGACCAAGCCGCATTCCAGGATCACCAGGCTACCCAGGCCAAGGCTGGCACCAAGACCACGTTCGACTTCGGCGTGGATGAGCTGAAGTACACGGTTGTGGACAAGACCTCCAGCACCACGTTCAAGACGCCCTACACCGGGCTTTCCAACGACCATGGATTTCTGGTCGAGCGCAACACCTGGCTGATGAATGTGGGCCTGATCTGGATCGCACTGGGGCTGCTGACCACCGGGATGAAATTTGCCGAGACGCGCACTGTCGTGCCCTCGCTATGGCTATGGTTGGGACTGGCCTGCGCGGGCTGGGCATGGGCTCGCACCATCCGGTATCTGAAGATTCCGACCGAGCACGGAACCATTTTGCTTATCGAGGACAGTCAGAAGGGAAGCCTGCTCGCCGAATTGGAAGGGCGTCGCCGCGACCAGTTGCGTCGCTGGCACGACTTCATCGACGCCAACGAGGATCCCGCGCGCCAGCGTGCCCGCTTCAATTGGCTGCACGAGGAGGGCGCATTGACGGTTGAAGAACTGGACGAGCGCGTGGGCCGTCTCGATCGGCTGGTCGCGCCTGTCGCGCCTGCCGCGGAAATGATTGTGCCCGGCGACCGATTTCCCGGCTCATCCTTGAACTGAGCCTTCAGCCAAGGAAAGCAGCCTTCGCCAGCAGGCCGAAGCCAATCACCGCCAGTAGGGCATGCCCGATCACGATGGTGATGGGTATCAGGCGCTGCTTCCACTGGTAGCCCAGGTTGAGGAAGGCGCCGCCCGCAGCGGCCAGCACCAGCAGCACGATGGCGAGTTTGGCCGAGGTGCTTACGCCGTCAATCCACGCGGCGTAAATGGCCAGTGTCAGGCCCGAGGCGGCCAGCAACCCGTGCACCATCGCGATCCACGCCGGCGGGTTGATGTTGGCGAAGAAACGAATCCCCGCCAACAGCAAGCCGCCAGCCGCGGCGATTGCGAATATCACTACGGCCGTTTGCAGCATCGTCATGGTTTCCATACCTGTTGCTCCTTGTCTCGCCAATCGAGGCTGATGCGTTGTGATAGACCCGTTCGTAGGCCGCCGCAACCATACAGGGACAATCCGTTAGCAAGGATTCAGGACGGAAACCGCATCCGCCATCCGGTCGGCTGCGGACAACGCCCGGG
>JAPLSI010000164.1 GCA_026398715.1 Gammaproteobacteria bacterium | reverse complement strand
AGATCATCAACATCGTCGCGGGCTAGGGTGATGGCCGGCGAATCGGCGTCGCTGGAACAAGCGCTCCAGTTGCTGCGGCAAGGGCAGGTGGAACAGGCGCATGTGCTGCTGGGCGTGTTGCTGCAGTCCGAACCATCGAATTCGGCGGCACGCCACTTGTTGGGCATCGTGTTGTTGCAACGAAGCCAGCCGCAAGCTGCGCTCGAACAGTTCGACCTGGCAGTCCGTGGGATGCCGGGCGTTGCCGCGATCCAGTACAACCGCGGAAACGCGTTCGCGGCACTGCAAAAATTCGAGCAGGCGGTGACGGCGTTCGATGCCGCCATTGCACTGAAACCGGAATTTGCGGAGGCCTGGTTCAATCGTGGCAACAGCTTGCGCAGCCTGGGTCGGGATGACGACGCCCTGGCCAGCTTCAATGAGTCACTGCGCCACCGCCCGGGCCTTTATCAGGCGCACAACGCCGTCGGCAGCATCCACTTGCAGCACGGTCGCCATGGCGAGGCGCTGCCCGCCATCGAACTCGCATTGCTGGTGGAACCCAGGCAAGTGGAAGCGCTCAACAATCGCGGCCTGGTCTTCAGGGCGCTGCAGCGCCACGCGGAAGCGCTGGCGGATTTCGACCGCGCGATCGCTCTCGAACCCGGGCGTGCGCTCTTGCACAACAACCGTGCACTGGTGCTGCACGACATGGGACGGGAGGTGCCGGCGTTGGATAGTTACGACCGCGCGTTGGACCTCGACCCCGCGTCGGCCGATGCCTGGAGCAATCGTGCCAGCCTGTTGATCGAGATGCGTCAATTCGACGATGCGATGCACAGTGCCGAGCGCGCCATCGGGATCGATGGCGATCATGCGCATGCACACAACAACCTCGGTATCGCCCGGCATGGCGTCGGCCCGATCGCCGACGCGCTGGCCAGCTACGACCGCGCCATCGCGCTGCTGCCGGCCTTCGCCCAGGCATGGAACAATCGTGGCAACGCCCTCCACGACCTTCGCCGGCTCGACGATGCCCTTGAAAGTTTCGAGCGAGCCATCGAATTGCAACCGGACTATGCCGAGGCCATCAACAACCGCGGCATGATCCTGCAGGACCTTGCGCGGTTCGATGAGGCACGCGCTGATTACGACCGTGCCATCGCGCTGCGACCGGCGTACCCGGAGGCGCACCAGCGCAGGGCCGCGTTGAGCCTGCTGCAAGGCAGGCTTGCCGAAGGCTGGGCCGACTACGAGGCGACTCATGCTCGTCCGCAAAACGCCGTCGCCGGCGCCGCCGCCGTTCCGTTCTGGCAGGGCCAGGACCTGCGCGGGAAGTCGATCCTGCTGTCGGAGCCGAATGGACTGGGCGACACGCTGCAGTTCTTCAGGTTCGTGCCCGAACTGGTCCGGCGCGGCGCCAAGGTGACGTTCCTGGGCGCGCGCCCTTCGTTCCGGATACTGGACGGGTTCGCAGGCGTGGTTCGATTCATCGATCGGCTGGACGAGCCGCGTTACGACTACCAGTGCTGGTTGTGGAGCCTGCCGCATTACCTGCGCATCCATTCCATGGACCAGCTGGCGGCTGACACGCCCTATCTTCGCGTCGATGATGCGCGCGTCCGCCACTGGGCGTCGGTGCTGGATCCGCAGCGCTTCAACATAGGGATCTGCTGGCAGGGGAACCCTGCGCGAAAGATCGATGCGGGTCGTTCGATTGCCTTGCGCATGTTCGAGCCGCTGGCCCGGGTGCCCGGCGTGCGGCTGGTCAGCCTGCAGAAGCAATTCGGACTCGCGCAGATGGACGAGCTGCCCGCATCCATGCAGGTGCAACGTCTCGATGGATTCGACGAAGGCCCTGACGCATTCATCGATTCGGCGGCGGTATTGCAGACGCTCGACCTGCTGGTGACGGCCGATACCTCGATCACGCACGTCGCCGGGGCCACCGGCCGGCCGGTGTGGCTGGCCCTGAACGCCGTGCCCGACTGGCGCTGGATGCTCGACCGCAGCGACTCGCCCTGGTATCCCACCGTCCATTTGTTCCGGCAGGCCCGGGCAGGCGACTGGTCGACGGTCTTCAAGGACATGGCCGACTCCCTCGAGCTGCTGGTGCCGGGGCGCCTCGCCATGCGCCGGGGCTGAACCGGGCCATCGCAGGCGGTCTTCGCGGTAACATGTGTGCGGGCAGATCGTGCCCTGGCGGAGTCGACCATGCGTGGTGTCCTGATCCTGTTCTCGCTTGTGCTGATGTCGGCCTGTGGATTCCATCCCCGCGCGCAGCTCAACCTTCCCGCGACGCTCGGGCCGGTTTCAGTGCAGACCGCCGACCCCTACAGCCCGCTCGGGCTGGAACTGGCGACAGCGCTTGAACGCGCCGGAGCGACGCCGGCCGTGGAAGGTTCGCCCTCGTCGGCGCTGAAGATCACGGCCGAAGCGTGGAGCACGGCGCCCCTGTCGGTGGACCAGTTTGCCCGCGTCCGCGAATACATCACCCGCTACCGCGTGGATTTCGTGCTGGTCGATTCGGCCGGCAAGCTCCTCATCGAGCCGCAGAGCATCGAGTTGTCGCGTGAATACACCTACGACATCAATGCTTCCGCCGGCAGCCCGGCCGAACAGGAACTGATCCAGCGCGAACTTCGCCGCGACATGCAGGCGGCCATCCTGCGTCGCCTGGACGTCGTGCTGCGTCCCAAGGCCTGATGGAACTGCGGGCCGACCGCTTCGAGCGGCAGCTTGCCGGCGAGCCACTGCGTCCCGCCTACCTGATCGCCGGCACCGAGCCGCTGATCGTGCAGGAATGCGCCGATGCGGTTCGAGCCAAGGCCCGCGCCGACGGCTACCTGGAACGTGAAGTCCTGGAAGTGTCGGGCCGGGATTTCGACTGGAACGACCTGACGATGGGCGTGGCTTCGCTGAGCCTGTTCGCGACCCGCCGACTGTTCGACTTGCGCCTGCCCAGCGGAAAACCGGACAAGGACGGCAGCAAGGCCATCACCGATTTCTGCGACAACCCGCCGCCCGACACGATCCTGTTGATTACCTGCCAGGACTGGAGCCAGAAGCACGCCGGCAAGTGGAGCGATGCAATTTCGCGCATCGGCCACGTGGTCACCGTGTGGCCGGTAAAGACAGCCGACCTCAACGACTGGCTCGACCGCCGGTTGCGCAGTCGCGGCCTGTCGGCCGAACCGGCTGCCGTGCAACTTCTTGCCGAGCGCATCGAAGGCAATTTGCTGGCTGCTGCGCAGGAAGTCGAAAAATTGGCGCTGCTCGCGCCGGGCGCGCGCCTGGATGCTGCCAGGATGGAAGCGCTGGTCGCAGACTCTGCCCGCTACGACGTGTTCAAACTCGTGGAGTCCGCCCTGGCGGGTGAGTCGCAGCGCGCGGTGCGCATGCTGCGTTCGCTGCAACTGGAAGGAGAACAAGTGCCGGGACTTGTGCCGATACTGGCGATGGAACTGCTGAAGATCGCAAGTCTCGCGCGAGTTGCGGCGACCGGCGGCAACCTGGCCAATGCAATGCGCGATGCCCGCGTCTGGGACAGCAAGCAGGCCCTGTACCGGCGGGCCCTGGAAAAGCATCCGGCGTCCCGGTGGGAGCAGTTCGTCGCCGAAGCCGGTCGCATCGACCTCATCGCGAAAGGTCGGCTGGGCGGAGACGCGTGGCTGGCACTCGAACGGCTGCTGGTCGCCATGGCGCAGGCCAAGGCGCGCGTCCTTCTGGCCGGCTGATGCCACGGATCCTGTACGGCGGCACCTTCGATCCGGTGCATCGGGGCCATTTGGCCATCGCACGTGCCGTCGCCGACACCTTCGACGGACCGGTCTTCCTGCTGCCTGCGGCCGACCCGCCGCATCGTCCGCCGCCCGGCGCCACTGCGCAGCAGCGCGCGGCAATGCTGGAGCTCGCTTCCGCTGGCGACCCGCGAATGAAAGTGGATCGACGCGAACTCAACCGGCACGGCCCGTCCTACACGGTCGACACGCTGGCCGAGGTGCGCGCCGAACTGGGCAAGGACGCGTCGATCATCTGGGTGATGGGCATCGACTCGTTGCAGCAGCTTGATACGTGGCACGACTGGAAGCGCCTGTTCGATCTCGCCCATGTGCTGGGCGTGGAGCGTCCGACCGGTCCGGTCGACCCCGAGTGGCTGGCCAGGCATGCGCCGGCGGTCGCCGACGAAGTCGCGATGCGGCGATGCGCGCCGCTGGAACTGGCCAGGTCGCCCGCAGGGGGTTACGCGGCGCTGCCGATTCATCCGTTGCGGCCCGAATCAGCCACCCAGGTGCGCCTGCGCCTGCGCCACGGCGGCGATTGGCAATCGATGGTGCCTGAACCGGTGGCTGCGTATATCGAGCAAAACAGGCTTTACAGGCTCGTCAGCGCCAGCTAGGGGTATAATCGCCGCGCGGCCAGAGCCGCTTACCGAGATAGCGTGTTGACCACAAAAGCCCAGGTCATCAAGACCAAGATGCCCGTGCCGGCGCCGACGCCGGAATCCCTGCTGAAGCAAGTGCATGCCGCCCTCGATGAAATGAAGGCCAAGGACGTGATCGAAATCGACGTCCGTGGCAAGACCAGCATTGCCGATTACCTGGTGGTTGCCTCCGGAACATCGACGCGCCACGTCAAGTCTGTAGCCGATGAAGTCGTGCAGTTTTCCAAGAAGTGCGGCGTGATGCCGCTTGGCGTGGAAGGCGAGCGCGAGGCCGAGTGGGTGCTGGTGGACCTGGGCGACGTGATCGTGCACGTGATGCTGCCGCGCGTTCGCGAGTTCTATGCGCTGGAGCGCCTCTGGACCGTCGGCGACCAGCCGCCCGAGGCCGAGGCAGAGCCTGAAGCCTGAGTCGTGAAGGCGGTCCTGATCGCGGTCGGCGAGCGGGCCCCGGACTGGGTGGCGGCAGGTTTTTCCGAATACCAGAAACGTCTTTCACACTGGCTGCCCCTGGCGCTGGTGGAAATTGCGCCGGGCATCCGTGGCAAGGGCCGCGATGCGGCGCGCGCTACCGGCGACGAGGGTGTCCGCGTGGTCGGGGCATTGCCCAAGCAGGCGCACGTGGTCTGCCTGGACGGTCGGGGCAAGGCCTACAGCTCCGAGCAACTCGCCCAACGGATGGAAGCGTGGCGACAAGGCGGACGCGATCTCGCATTCGTGATCGGTGGGCCGGAAGGCCACGCGCCCGACGTGATTTCAGCAGCGCATGAAACCTGGTCGCTGGGGCCGATGACGCTGCCGCACATGCTGGTGCGCCTGGTGGTCGCCGAGCAGTTGTATCGGGCCGCGAGCCTGCTCGCAAACCATCCGTATCATCGCGCCTGAGAAGAGCGCGGCGCCGACTTCAGCGATTCGAGCGTCGGTCGTCTCACCGGCACGCCCTGTTCGCAATCGCCCATCGCGCAAAGCAACTGCACCAGGTCGGGCTGCGCCTGCACGAGAATGTGGAAGATCACGTTTTGCTCGAGTGATCCGCGCACGGCGCCCGCGCCCGGGCCGCGGGCCCAGATGCCCAC
Source organism: Gammaproteobacteria bacterium (assembly GCA_026398715.1). The sequence goes on along the minus strand of JAPLSI010000164.1, from coordinate 33,303 downwards.
GTCGTCGGCGCCATGGGTTTCCGAGCCCAGGGGCACCGTTGATTCCTGGAGGTAATCCGGCGCCTCGGTATCCACGTCATGAAGATCGGGGCGGCCCGTCGACGGCTGCACCGACTTCACGAAGTGGGGAAAGCGCTTCGGGCCCTGCGGCTGGCTTGTGCTTGCACCGGCATAGCCTGGCCCGCTGGCGTAGCTGAGCGCGGTGTAGGGCAGGCGGAGCGCATCCTTGGCGAAGTCAGCGCCATGGTCCTCGGAACTGCCGCCGATTACTTTTCCCAGGATCGGATTGCCACGGCGCGGATAACCACCGAACGAAAGCGTGTGCGAATGATCGGCAGTCACCACGATCAGCGTGTCCGACTCCGACGTCGCGTCCGACGCGACCCGGACTGCATCGGAAAAGGCGATGGTTTCCGACAGGGCGCGATAGGCATTGCCCGCATGGTGCGCGTGGTCGATCCGGCCGCCCTCCACCACCAGCACGTAGCCCTTGCTGTTCTGCGCAAGGATCGAGATCGCGGCCCTGGTCATTTCTGCAAGACTGGGCTCGCCCGCGCGGTCGCCGGCGCGATCGTGTTCGTAGTTCATGTGGTCGGGTTCGAACAGGCCGAACAACCGTGGCGTGCGCGCCGCGTCCAGTGCGGCAAGTTGGCCCGCGTTCCACACGTAGCGTCCATCAGGGTGGCGCCCAAGCCAGTCGGCGACCAGGTCGCGCCCGTCGCGGCGGTTGCCGCGGACATCCGGATACTCCGGATCCGCCGCCCCGCCCGGCATGAAATTGCTCCGCCCGCCGCCCAGGGCGACATCGATGCCGTCGCCAAGGTCGAATTCCGCGAACTGCCTTGCGATATCGCGGCAATCGTTCGCCCGCGCCGAGGCATTGAGCTTGCCGTCGCTTTCCCATTCGCGATCGGCCACGTGCGCGAATGCCGCGCCAGGCGTGGCATGCGTGAAGCGGGTGTTGGTGACCACGCCGGTGGAAAGACCCGCGACTTCAGCCAGCTCCAGCACGCTGACCAGCTCTGCGCCCCGCGACGCGAGGCAGTCGCCACGCGGCGCCGACTGCCCGACGCTCAGCATGCCGATGCGCGTCTTTGCGCCGGTGACCATGGCGGTCATGGTCCCTGCCGAATCCGGGGTCTGGCTGTCGGTGTTGTAGGTCTTGCTGAAGGCTGTCTGCGGGAAGTCCTCGAAGGACAGCCGGTTCTCTTCACGCGTCACCGCTGCGCAGCCTGCCAACAGGCAGGCCGCCAGCGCGATCGTCCAGCCGTGGCTCATGGCGGTCTGTCCTCAAATCCTGGGCCGCCAGTTTCGCCGAACTGGCATGACAGTTGTACAACCGGACGTGCTTCACGTTCCCGGGGGTCGTCGATCGCCGGCAGGCTTAACTTCAGCTCCAACGGTTATGCTTGGCAGATGCTCTATCTTGCCTCGAAATCCCCCCGGCGCCTCGAGCTCCTCCGTCAGTTGGGCATCGATCCCGAGCTGCTCGACGTTGACGTACCCGAGGTCCGCCTCCCGACCGAACCCGCTGCCGATTACGTGAACCGCGTGGCCCGTGAAAAGGCTGGCGCGGGCCTGCTGCTGGTGATGTCGGCGCCCGGCGCGCTGGTGCTTGGCGCCGACACCGAGGTCATCCTTGACGACGTGGTCTATGGCAAGCCGGTAGACGATGCCGACGCCGCGCGAATGCTGCGCGAGCTGTCAGGGCGCAGCCATCGCGTGGTCACCGCCGTCTGGCTCATGAGTGCCGATCGCGAAGAACACGCAGTCCAGGAATCCGAAGTTGTCCTCGCTCCCTTGTCCGAGGCGGACATCGCGGAGTACCTGGACAGCGGTGAGTGGAAGGGCAAGGCCGGGGGTTATGCCATCCAGGGTCGGGCCGGCGCGTTCGTCGCCCACCTGGCCGGCAGTCATTCCAGCGTGATGGGCCTGCCTGTGCACGAAACCTGGCAACTCCTCCGAAAATTCGACGCACTGCCGACCGGCAAGGGACTGTCCAGTGTCTGAAGAGATCCTGATCAATGTGACACCGCGGGAAACACGCGTGGCTCTGGTCGAAAACGGGATGCTGCAGGAACTGCACATCGAGCGCGCCACCCGCCGGGGCGTGGTTGGCAACGTCTACAAGGGCCGCGTGCAGCGAGTGATGCCGGGCATGCAGGCGGCGTTCGTGGACATCGGCCTGGACCGCGCCGCGTTCCTGCATGCCTCCGACATCCTGCGCCTGCCGCTGGACCAGTCCGAGCCGGCCGAAGACGCGGTTTCGTCCAACTTGCCGCCACCGGCGATTTCGTCGCTCGTGCACGAGGGCCAGGAAATCGTCGTGCAGGTCGTGAAGGATCCGATCGGCGGCAAGGGCGCCCGCCTGACCACGCAGATTTCCATCCCGTCGCGTTACCTGGTCCTGCTGCCGTATTCGAGGGTGATCGGCGTGTCGGCGCGGATCGAGGACGAGGCCGAACGCACCCGGCTCAAGACCATCATGGCCGGACTGATCAATGGCGCCGGGCTGGGATACATCGTGCGCACGAACGCCGAAGGACAAACCGCCGAAGCGCTTTCCGAAGACGTCGACTACCTGCGTCGCGCCTGGCAGATCATCCGTGACAAGAGCAACAGCACGCCGATCGGCCATTCCATCTACGACGACCTGTCGCTGCCCCTGCGCGCCATGCGCGACTTGATGAGCCACGACGTGGACAAGGTTCGCGTGGATTCGCGCGAGACGTTCGAGAAGATGATGGGCTTCGCCCGGCAGTTCATGCCCGACCTTGCGGACCGGGTCGAGCACTACGCGGGCGAGCGGCCGGTGTTCGACCTGTTCGGCGTCGAGGACGAGATCCAGCGCGCGATGCTGAAGGAAGTGCCGTTGAAATCAGGCGGCCACCTGATCGTGGACCAGACCGAGGCGATGACCACCGTGGACGTGAATACGGGTTCCTTCCTCGGCCAGCGCAACCTGGAAGAGACCGTCTACCGCACCAACCTGGAGGCGGCCCAGTCGGTGGCGCGCCAGCTCCGGCTGCGCAACCTCGGCGGCATCATCATCATCGACTTCATCGACATGACCGATGAGGAACACAAACGGCAGGTATTGCGCACCCTCGAGAAGGGCCTGGCCCGCGACCACGCCAAAACCGCCGTCCACGATTTTTCCCCGTTGGGCCTGGTGGAGATGACGCGCAAGCGCACCACCGAAAGCCTGGAGCGGCAGTTGTGCGAGCCCTGCCATGAATGCGGTGGCCGCGGCAGCCTGAAGACCTGCGAAACCATCGTCTATGAAATTTTCCGCGAGATTACCCGCGCGGTGCGCCAGTTCGAGGCATCGCAGCTGCTGGTGATCGCATCGCCGATCGTCGTGGGCAAGATCACCGACGAAGAATCCGCCTCGGTCGCCGAGCTGGAAGAATTCCTGGGCAAGAGCATCCGCTTCCAGGCGGATGAGCAATATTCCCAGGAACAGTTCGACGTGGTGCTGCTGTAGCAGTGACGACAGCCGCGCGCCGACGGATCCGACACGCGCGTCGCTGGACCGGCTACGGGCTGTTGGTCGTGCTGATCGTGGTGGCGTTGATGGTGGGCGTTGCCAACCAGTTGTTGCCGATGGTGGAGAGACATCCGGACAAGATCGCAGCGTGGCTGAGCAACCGTGTCGGCGAACCGGTCAGTTTCTCCAAGGCGCACGGTGAATGGACGCGACGCGGGCCGCGCTTCATCCTGGATGACCTTCATGTCGGCAAGGGCGCCACCGAACTGGCCATCGGCCGCGCCCAATTGCAGGTGGCGATGTATTCGGGCCTGTTGCCCGGACATCCGCTGACCGAACTCAAGATTCGCGACCTGTTCCTGACCCTGGTGCAGGACGCGGATGGCCGCTGGAAAGTCGTGGGCCTGCCAGGCCAGACCGAGGCCGATCCGCTGGATCGCCTGGAAGGCTTCGGCGAGTTGCAGATCGAGCGCGCGCAACTGACGATCCGTGCGCCAAAACTGAAAGTGGACATGCACGTGCCCCGCGTGGATGCGCGGATCCGCGTCAACGGCCCCCGCCTGCGCGTGGGTGTTTCGGCGTGGGCCGAGGCCGGAGACTTGCCGCTGTCCGCGGTGCTGGACGTGCACCGGACCACCGGCAACGGCCTGCTGTGGGTCGGAGCCGACAAACTCATGCTTTCGCACTGGTCACGTGCGCTTGCTTCGGTGGGCGTGGTGCCGGAGCAGGGCACGGCCAAGCTTGGCGTGTGGGCGAAACTGCAGGACCGTCGCGTCGGCGAGTTGACGCTCGAAGCGGAACTCGAGCAGGCGCGCATGCATTCGGCCCGTCCCCTGCGACTCAGCGATGGAAGCAGCCGGCCCGCGCGCATGGATTTCGACCGCCTCGAAGCAAGCGCTCGCTGGCGCCTGACAGAGAATGGCTGGCAGTTGATTGCGCCTCGGCTGAACATCGCCAAGGCGGCCAAGGTGGCGCACCTCGACCAACTGGTGATCGACGGCGGACGTCGGTTCAGACTTTCCGGGCCGCAGTTGGACCTCGCGCCACTGGCGGCCATCGTTTCGCTGAGCGACCGGTTTCCCGACCCGGTCCGCGTATTCCTCCAGCAGTCCAGTCCGCAGGCCTTGCTGCGTGATGTGCGCATCCTCGGAAGCCGCGATGGACCGATGACGGGATCGATGACGGTTTCGCGACTTGAACTGCAGCCCTTTGCCAAGCGCCCGGGCGTGTCGGGCATTGCCGGCAAGATCCAGTTCGACGAGCGCGGCGGCGTGATGCGCATCGCACCGGCGAGCGTGCGCGTGGAGTGGCCCGGTGGCCTGCGCCAGCCAGTGGACATGCAACTCGCGGGCACGATCGCAGCGTGGAAATCCGGGCCCGGCTGGACGGTAGGTTTCGATCGCTTCCGGTTGACGGGCAGCGATTTCGGGGCTGACTTGCGGGCCGAACTCGGCTTCCAGGGTGATGGCAGTGCGCCCACGCTGGACCTGGCAGCCAATCTGGCGCCGTCGAGTTTTGCGACGGCGAAGAAGTTCTGGATCCTCAACAAGATGCCGGAGTCCACCGTCCGCTGGCTCGACACGGCGCTGGTTGAAGGCCAGGTGCTGGATGGTCGTGTCACCATCGGCGGCGATCTCGATGACTGGCCGTTCCGCAACAACCTCGGCAGGTTCGACGCGCGCGCGCGCATCAGCGGCGCGACCCTCAAGTTCAACGAGAATTGGCCCGCGGGCGAGGCGATGGAACTCGACGTCGCCTTCAATGGCCCGGGCATGGAGATTTCCGGCGTTGGCGTACTGCGCGGAAATCCCATCAAGCGCGTGGTCGGCGGGATTGCCGACTTCCACGAGCCGGTGCTCAGGCTGGAAATCGACTCCGACACGCGCGGCGAGCCGCTGCGCCAACTGATGATCGACAGCTCGCTCAATCGCGAGTACGGCGAGCACCTGAAGGCCGCGACCATCAGCGGCGTGTCCCGGGTTGCGCTGCTGCTGGAGTTGCCCCTGCACGAAGGCCTTGGCGAGAAACGCATCGAAGGCACCCTGGATCTCGAGCGCGCCAGCCTCGCCGATTCGCGTTGGGACATCGCCTTCACCCAGGTCAGCGGCCAGACCCGTTTTTCGCAACACGGTTTCGCCACCCAGGACCTGCGCGTGCTGTTCGGCAACCAGCCCGGAGTTTTCAACCTCCGCGTCGGGCAGCAGGTCGGCGATGCGTCGCTGGCGGCGATGGCCACGCTGGATGGCCGTTTCGCCGGCCCGACGCTGATCGATCGCTACGAAGACCTGGACTGGCTGAAACCCTGGATGACCGGCAACAGCAACTGGAAACTCGCGGTGCGGATTCCCAAGGCGGTTGGCAAGCGACAGCCTCCGTCGCAGTTGCGCGTCACATCCGACCTGGTGGGCACCAGCTTGTCCATGCCCGAGCCTTTCCGGAAACCCGCGGGCGAAGCCCTGCCCCTGGACCTGCAAATGGCGCTGCCCATCGAGCAGGGCGAGATGAACCTGCGACTGGGCGACCTGGTGCGGATGCGTGCGCAGCAGCGAAAGAACCAGCCCCTCGCGGGCGCGATGCAATTCGGCGATGGCGCCGTGCCTGCAATACCCGCCCGGGGAATCAGCGTGCGTGGTACCGCGCCCGTCGTCGATGCAACCGGCTGGGTCGCGTTTTCGGGAAAGGGCAGCAGCGCGTCCACCATCAACGACGTGAACCTGCAGACCGGCCAGTTGATATTCCTTGACCGTTCATTCGCCGACGCCAGGCTTGAACTGAGCCGGAGCGCGGCGATGACCGTGGCCGTGATGAAGGGCAAGGGCATAGAAGGATCCATCGAGATTCCAACGGAGTCCTCGCGGGCCGTGCAGGGCCGCTTCGCGAAGCTCTACCTGCCGTCGGACACCGGCCCGGAAAAGCCGGCATCCATGGACCCGGGCGAGGGCACTGCGAGTTCCAGCATGGCCGTGGAAGACCCGGCGTCATTGCCGCCGTTGCGATTCTCCATTGCCGACTTGCGCATCGGCCAGGCGCAACTGGGGAAAGCGGAATTGGCGACATCGCCGATGCCCGGCGGAATGCGCGTCGAAAAATTCCAGACCCAGGCCAAGAACCTCAACCTGAGCGCCGCCGGCGAGTGGGTGCGGGCCAATGGCGGAACGCGCTCGAATTTCCGACTCGAATTTGCCGCCAACAGCCTGGGACAGATGCTTGATGCGCTTGGTTACAAGGACATGGTGCAGGGCGGCAAGACCAAGGCGACATTGGCGGGAAGCTGGCCAGGCTCGCCCGGTGCCTTCGCATTGGCGACTCTCTCAGGCTCGTTGAAGCTCGATGTCGGTGAAGGGCGGTTGCTGGATGTCGAGCCGGGTGGGTCCGGTCGCATCCTCGGCCTGATCAGCCTGGCCGAAATTCCGCGGCGCCTGTCGCTGGATTTCAGCGATTTCTTCAAGAAGGGTTTTTCATTCAACACTGCGCGCGGCGATTTCACCTTCAATGACGGCAAGGCGCGCACCGACAACCTGCAAATTGATGGGCCCGCGGCGGAAATCCGCGTAAGCGGCGAGACCGGCCTGCGCGAACAGGTTTATGACCAGCGCGTGGAAGTATTGCCCAAGGCCGGTGGCATCCTGCCGGCGATTGGGCTGCTCGCGGGCGGGCCGGCCGGCGCCGCCGTCGGTGCGATGGCGCAGGCCGTCCTGCAGCGCCCGCTGAAACAAACCACGCGTGTGGTTTACAAAGTCAGCGGGCCTTGGGCCAAACCGGTGACGAAGATCATCGAGCGTGGTCCTGCTCGTCCGCCCGCGCCTGCGGCGAAACCGGGCGCGCCCGCGCAGCCGGCCGCTACGCCTGCGCCACCAGCGCAGCCGCCCGTCACGATTCCTGCGCCGCCTTGATTAACGGCGTCACGGCCGCACTTCGTATCTGTAACCCACCCAGAGAATTCAATGACCCAAACCCTCGAACTCGCCCAATCGCGCCTGCTGACGCCGACTGGAATGGGGCTGTCTGAAATCGACCAGGCCTTCTCGCGCCTGATGGGCCCGGGCGTGGACTTCGGCGACCTGTATTTCCAGCACAGCCGGCGCGAAAGCTGGACGGTGGAAGATGGCATCGTCAAGGACGGCGCCCATTCGATCGAACAGGGCGTGGGCGTGCGCGCGATCAGCGGCGAACGAACCGGCTTTGCCTATTCCGACGATATCCGCAGCGACGCGCTGATCGATTCCGCGGCGGCTGCGCGTGCGATCAGCCGCGACGGCGGTACCCACGCCGCCGGCCATCGCATCGCAGTGGCGGGGCGGCAGCTCTATGCACCCGAGGATCCCATCGAAGGCATGGCGCCGGAAACAAAAGTGGCGGCGCTGCGTGAGATCGATGCGTTCCTGCGCGCGGCCGATCCGCGCGTGAAGCAGGTGGTCGTCAGCCTGATGGGCGCGGTGGACACGATGCTGGTGGCGCGCAGCGACGGCGTGCTTGCCGCGGACGTGCGGCCCCTGGTTCGCTTCAACGTGCAGGTGTACGTCGAGGAAAACGGACGCCGCGAATCGGGTTATGCCGGTTGTGGCGGCCGATATTCGTACGAACAATTATTCCGGGACGACAAGCCCAGGGCGACCGCGCGCGAAGCGTTGCGCCAGGCCCTGGTCAGCCTGGAAGCCGAAGATGCGCCGGCCGGGGTGATGCCCGTGGTGCTTGGTCCGGGCTGGCCGGGCGTGCTGTTGCATGAAGCCGTCGGCCACGGACTGGAAGGCGATTTCAATCGCAAGGGCACGTCGGTCTATTCCAATCGCATCGGCCAGCGGGTTGCCGCGCCCGGCGTCACCATCGTCGACGACGGCACCCTTGCCGGCCGTCGCGGATCGCTGAACGTGGACGACGAGGGCACGGTGACCCAATGCACCACGCTGATCGAGGACGGCATCCTGCGCGGTTACCTGCAGGACACCCTGAACGCGCGGCTGATGGGAATGGCGCCTACCGGCAACGGCCGTCGCGAGAGTTTTGCCCACTTGCCGATGCCGCGCATGACCAATACCTACATGCTGGCCGGCAACCACGATCCCGCCGAGATGATCGCGTCGGTCGAGCGCGGCCTTTATGCGCCGAACTTCGGCGGTGGCCAGGTGGACATCACCAGCGGCAAGTTCGTGTTCTCGGCCAGCGAGGCCTACCTGATCGAGAACGGACGCATCACGCGCCCGGTGAAGGGCGCGACGCTGATCGGCAACGGGCCGGAAACGATGAATCGGGTCAGCATGATCGGCAACGACCTCGCCCTGGATGCAGGTGTCGGGATCTGCGGCAAGGATGGACAGAGCGTGCCGGTCGGTGTCGGGCAGCCTTCGTTGAAGATAGATGCGATGACGGTCGGCGGCACGCGTGCCTGAGGACCGGTCGTGCCATCAGTCCTGCGGGTCGGGTTCGCCCTGCATCAATTCGCGCAGCTCGCGAAACAGTTCGCGGTAGGCATGCGGCGGCTTGTTGTGCAGTTTTTCTTCGCGGGCATTGCGCGCCAGCTGGCGCAAGTGCTGCCGGTCGGCGTGCGGGTAGTCGGCGAGCAGCTCGGCGAGCACGGTATCGCCCTCGGCAACGATCTGGTCGCGAAGCGCCTCGATGCGATGCAGGGCGGCGGTTTCGCGGCGCGAGTCGGCCTTGTCGTGTTCCATCGCGGCGCGGATCGCGTCGAGCGTTTCATCGCTTTCGCGACGAAGCTTCTTGGCCAGGAAGCCGACCTGCCGCTTGCGCGCGATCTGCGCGGTGATTCGCTGCGCAGCGATGGCAATCGCAAGCAGGTCGTCGCCCATCGGAATCTGCGCGAGCCGCGCAGCCGGTTGGTCCACCAGCCGGTGGGCAAGCTCGAGCACGGCCAGCGCCTCGCGACGCATGTCGCCTTTGCTCGGGCCGAGATAATCGCCTGAATCTTCGTCAACACCACGCGCCATCGTTCATCAATCCCCGGGAAACACGCATAGTATGGGCATGACCACCGACATCACCAAATCAAGGCCGCGCCCCGAAGACGCCAATGACGCCGATCGGCTGGCCGGACTCGCAGCGCAGGTGCTCGAACTGGCGGCCGCACGCGGCGCCACCCAGGCCGAAGTGTCTATCAGCGAGGACAGCGGGCTGGCCGTCTACGTACGCATGGGCGAGGTGGAAACCGTCGAGCGCACGCGCGACCGGGGTGTATCCCTGACGGTCTATTTCGGGCAGCGCAAGGCCAGCGCCAGCACCGCCGACCTGCAGCCGGCCAGCTTGCTGGCGACGGTCGAGCAAGCCTGTGCGATAGCAAAGTTCACCGAAGCCGACAGCGCGGCGGGATTGGCCGATGCCGGACTGATGGCGCGTGAAATCGGCGACTTCGACCAGTGGCATCCCTGGGACATCGATGCCGAGCGCGCCATTGCCCTGGCCATCGCCGCCGAGGCCCGCGGCCGCGACACCGACCCGCGCATCAGCAATTCGGACGGTTCGGCGGTCAATACCAGCACCAGCATCGCCACCTATGCCAACAGCCACGGCTTCATCGGTTTCGAGCGCAGCACCAGCCATTCCATCAGCTGTTCGCTGATCGCCGGTCGCGACGACGGCATGCAGCGCGATTACTGGTACACCGCCGGGCTGTCTGCCGACGACCTGGAGACGCCGGCGCAAGTGGGGCGCCGCGCCGCCGAACGCACGGTCGCGCGGCTCGACCCGCGGCCGATCCGCACCGGCGATTTTCCTGTGCTGTTCTCGCCCGAAATGTCGCGCAGCCTGGTCGGCCACCTGCTGGGCGCCGTGTCCGGAGGCGCGCTCTATCGCCGCGCCAGCTTTTTGCTCGATTCGGTCGGCACGCGCTTGTTTCCCGAATGGTTCTCCATCGTCGAGGACCCTTTCGTCCCGCGCGGGTTCCGGTCTGCATCGTTCGATGCGGAAGGCGTGGCGACTCGGCACCAGGACCTGGTCCGCGACGGTGTGCTCCAGCGATACGTGCTCGGCAGCTATTCGGCGCGCAAGCTGGGCCTGGCCACCACCGCCAACGCCGGCGGCGTGCACAACCTGCAGGTCGCCAGCAACGCCGTCGATGCCGATTCGATCATGCGGCAGATGGGAACCGGTTTGCTGGTGACGGAACTGATGGGGCAGGGCGTCAATACCATCACCGGCGACTACTCCCGCGGCGCCGCCGGTTTCTGGATCGAAGGCGGCGAGGTCCGGCACGCCGTGGATGAAATCACCATCGCCGGCAACCTGCGCGACATGTTCCAGGCGATAGAAGCGGTGGGCGCCGACATCGATCGTCGTTCGCACATCAGCATCGGCTCGGTATTGGTCGGCAAGATGATGGTGGCCGGCGAGTCCTGACGCGCGCGCCGCGACTTGACAGCAGGGCTGGTGCAGCGGAAATTCAGCACACGCACGCGGGGTGCGTTCTCGAAGGGGCCTGGGAAATGTCAGAAGCAAACGATTACACGACGCCGCCACCGCCGCCCTCCGGCACGCCAGGTGCCGAGGAAAGGCAGTGGGCGATGTTCGCGCACCTGTCCGCGCTGTTGGGTGGCTTGCTGACGGGCGCCGTCGGCGGTTGGGGTTCCTTCATCGGGCCGCTCATCATCTGGCTGGTCAAGAAGGACACCATGCCTTTCGTCAACGACCAGGCCAAGGAAGCACTGAACTTCAACATCACGGTCTCCGCGATCTTCCTGGCGCTGTGGATACTGACCGTGGTCACGCTGTTCATCGGTGCCTTGCTGACCTTCCCGCTGATGGCCATCGTCGGCATCGCCGCGCTCGTCTTCATCGTCATCGCGGCCATCAAGTCCAACGAGGGCACCGCGTATCGCTACCCGTTCGCGATCCGCCTGATCAAGTAGGGCGGGTGCGGTCGATGCGATCGCGCAACACGCGTTTCGCGCGAGTCAGTTGGCGCGCGCGATCGCGTACTGCGCAAGCAGCCTGAGGGCATCGGCGTTGGTGCCCAGTGGCGCCAACGCCAGTTGCATGGCTTCGTCCAGCGCCGCGAGTCTCGCCCGTGCCGCGTCCAGACCGAGCAGGCCCGGATACGTGGATTTTCCCTGTTCTGCGTCCTTGCCTGCGGTCTTTCCAAGCTGCCCGGCATCGCCTTCCACGTCCAGGATGTCGTCGCGAATCTGGAAAGCCAGGCCCAGGGCATCGGCATAAGTGTCCAGCTGCGCGATCACGTCGTCCGATGCGCCGCCTGAAATCGCGCCCATCCGCACCGCGGCGCGGATGAGCGCCCCGGTCTTCATCGAGTGCAGTATTTCCAGGTCCGCCAGCGAAAGCGTCGCGCCGGTTGCTGCCATGTCCATCGCCTGTCCGCCGCACATGCCCTGGGCGCCGGTCGCGCCGGCAAGTTCGCGCACCAGCATGATTTGGATAGCAGCGCCGCACGGCGCGTCGGCCAACACCGAAAATGCGAGTGACTGCAACGCGTCGCCGGCGAGGATCGCGGTTGCTTCATCGAAGGCGACATGCACGGTTGGTTGGCCACGACGCAGGGAATCGTCGTCCATGGCAGGCAGGTCGTCGTGCACCAGCGAGAAGGCGTGGATCAATTCGACGGCCGCGGCCGGTGCGTCGAGTGCGTTCTCGTCGGCATGGCAGGCGCGCCCGGCGGCATAGACCAGCATCGGTCGCAGCCGCTTGCCTCCGCCCAGCACCGCATGGCGCATCGCCTGTTCGAGTCTTGGAAACGAGGGCTGCCGTGACAGCGCCTCCTGCAGTGCGACCTCGACCCGATCACGCCAGGCCGGGATCAGCGCATCAACCACCATGGGGCTTGAAGTCTTCCGCCGTGGCCGGGTTGGTCGGGTCGGCCAACAGGCGCACGCGTTGCTCGGCCTGCTCCAGCGCCTTCTGGCACTCGCGGTAGAGGGCGATGCCGCGCTCGTAGGCGGCCAGGGATTCGTCGAGGCTTTGTTCGCCTTTTTCCATCTTCTGGACGAGTTGCTCCAGTTCGTCCAGGGCTCGCTCGAAACTGGCGGCAGCGGTTGCCGGGGTCGCGGATTGTTTGCTCATGGACAAAGTGTGGGCCGCAGGCCCGGACCGGTCAATCGCCGCCGGCATCAGGACCGGCCCTCCAGTCCAACGCCAGTCGGTGGGCGGCGCACCAGGCGTCGAGCCGCGCCGACACGATCAGGTCGCCGGCGCTGAGCAACTCGCCGTCCCCTGCGAACAGCAAGGGCATGCGTTCGCGTCGCCACGGCAGCACGTGTCGCTGTTGCAACTGGTGCTTGAGTGAATGCGAGTGGGCGCGCCCGGGCAGCCGGATGCGTTCGCCGCCCTCGCGCGAGGCGACGCGGCAGGCGCCGAATTCGCTGGTGAGTGAAACCGCGTTGTCGAAGGCCGCGACAGGCGGGTCGAGCGAGTTGAAGCGAAGCGTGCCACCGACCGGCAGTTCCAGGCTGCCCGTGCCATCCCAGGGCCGTTGCCAGCGACCGGGCAAGGCATCGGGTTTCCAACTGGCATGCAGCCCGTCGCGCCAGCGACGCAACACCGCGCCGGACCATCGGTATTCGCCTGCACCGTCGCCCGGTCCGGCGAGCAATTGTTCTGCGATCAGGGCATAGGCCCGTCGCCGCAGCGGCGGCAGTCGCTGCCGGTCCAGCCAGCGGCGCAATACGCGGGCCTGCCAGGCCGGGTCGAGTTCCAGCAGCGCGGGAATGCGCAAAACGCCCGGGTGGTGCGGGTCGACGATTTTTTCCAGTCGTCGTTCTGCCTCCTCGCCCAACAGGCGCGCATCTTCGGCGAGCAACGCTGCGCTGAGCGACAGCGCTCCCGACGCCTGCGGCCAGCGACGTTGCAGCAAGGGCATCACCTGGCGGCGCAGGAAATTGCGGTCCGGACCATCGTCTTCGTTGGATGGATCGTCGCACCAGGACAGCCCATGCGCGTTCGCGTAGGCGAGCAACTGCGACCGCGACAGCCCGAGCAAGGGACGCAACAAGACGCTGTCGGCGAAACTGCGCTGGCGATGCATGGCCGCCAGTCCATCGCTTCCCGAGCCCCGCAACAGCCGCAGCAGCACGGTTTCGGCCTGGTCGTCCTGATGGTGCGCCAGCACCAGGGATTCGCCGGCGCGCAGGTGTTTGGCGAATGCGGCATAACGGGCGTCGCGGGCGGCGCCTTCCATGCCCTGGCCGCTGTCCCGACGCACGCGCACGTGCTCGACGATGCAAGGCACGCCCAGCGACGCACACAGTCGAAGGCAGTGTTCGCTCCACTGGTCGGCGTGTTCGTGCAGCCCATGATGCACGTGCAGCGCGCGCAGTCCGGTGCGCGTATCCGCCCCGGACGTGGCCAGTGCGTGCAGCAGCACGGTGGAGTCCAGGCCTCCGCTGAGGCCGACCAGCAAGGAATGCCCGCCAAGCTCGCTCAGTGCGTCGTGGACGGCCTTGCCGGGCATTCGGGTGGCTCAGGCCGCCTGGTAGGCTCCGTAGCCGCGCAGGCGCTGGTAGCGCTTTTCCAGCAGCGACCCGGTATCGAGTTTTTCCAGTTCGGCTAGTTCCTCGATCAGGGCGCCGCGCAGGGTGGCCGCCATGGCGCCCGGGTCGCGATGCGCGCCGCCCAGGGGTTCGGGAATGACCCGGTCGATCAGGCCGTGTTCCAGCAGGCGCACCGCCGTCAACCCCAGCGCATCGGCCGCATCGCGCGCCTTGTCGGAACTCTTCCACAGGATCGACGCACAACCCTCGGGCGAGATCACCGAGTACGTGCTGTATTGAAGCATCAGCGTCCGGTCGCCCGCGGCGATCGCCAGCGCGCCGCCCGAACCACCTTCGCCGATCACCGAGCAGATGACCGGGATTTTCAATTCGGCCATCTCCAACAGGTTGCGGGCGATGGCCTCGGACTGCCCGCGTTCCTCCGCGCCCACGCCCGGATAGGCGCCGGGCGTGTCGATGAAGGTGAACAGCGGCAGGATCGGCAGATTGAACTTCTCGGCCAGCTTCATCACCCGCAGCGCCTTTCGGTAGCCCTCGGGGCGCGGCATGCCGAAGTTGCGCTTGATCTTGCTCTTGGTGTCCCGGCCCTTCTGCTGGCCGATGACCACGCACGACCGGCCGTCGATGCGCGCCAGGCCGCCGACGATGGCGGCGTCATCGGCATAGGCGCGGTCTCCCGCGAGTTCATGGAACTCGTCGCAGATCAGGTTGATGTAATCGAGCGTGTAGGGCCGCTGCGGATGCCTGGCCAACTGGGAGATCTGCCAGGGCGTCAGCGCACCGAAGATTTCCGCCGTGCGCACGCGCAGCTTTTCCTGCAGTCCCTCCACTTCGACATCGATGTTCACCGACTGCCCGGTGCTGGCCCGGCGCAGTTCCTGGATCTTGGTCTCCAGGTCGGCGATGGGTTGTTCGAAATCGAGGAAGTTGGGATTCATGGGCACGGGCTTCAGGGGAGATACGGGGCAAATACTAGCAGGCAGGGCCCCGGAGACCGGCACCCGACGACCGGGGCGGCTAGGGCGAGGAACTCGCCCAGGGCCGGTGCAGCGCCAGGCTGACCTGGCTGACGCCGCGCAGGGCGCGCAACTGGTTGATGAGTTCGGCGTCGGTGCGAACCGACGCGGGCCCGTTGAGGTCCACCACGCCCCGGGAGCCGGCGGTGACCAGGTCCAGGCGCAGCGGCGTGCCACCCGGGCGGTAGGCGGCCATGGCCTGCTGCAGGCGATCCCAGGCGCCGTCCTCGCGCAGGTCCACGGTCAGCGCCAGGCGTCGGCCGTACTGCGCGCACAGGCTGCGGAAATCCCAGCACTGCCGGGCGCGAAGCGAGTAACCGCCGTTGAAGCTGTCCTCGCGCAGCCCGCCTTCGACAATGATGATGCGGTCGCGCGAAAGCAGCGGCGCGAACTCGCTGAAGGCATCGCTGAAGAAGGCGCACTCCAGCCGGCCTTGCGTATCCTCGATCTGGACGAAGGCCTGGCTGTCGCCGCGACGCCGTACTGCGGTTACCAGTCCGGCCAGCACGACCTGGGCTTCGCCGCGGTTGTTGCGTTTCTCGCTGAACAGCCGGTCGAGATCGCCCAGGCTGTTGCCGACGAGATTGGCCAGTTCGTCCTTCCACGGGTCGAGCGGATGGCCGCTGAGGAAATGGCCAAGGGTCTCGCGTTCGCCGACCAGCTTCTGGTCCAGCGTCCAGTCAGGCGCCACGGGCAGTTCGATCTGGATTTCCGGCAGGTCGCCGCCCCCGCCGAACAGCGAGGCCTGGCCGGCTTCGCGTTCGCGCGCGAGTTGTTCGGTCGCCTTCATCACTTCGGGCAATTGCAGCATCAGCGAGGCGCGATTTGCGCCCAGGCTGTCGAGCGCGCCGGCGTGCACCAGCGCTTCGAGCACACGCCGATTCAACTTGCTGGAATCCACGCGCTTGCAGAAATCGAGGAAATCCCGGAACGCGCCGTCGCGCAGACGCGATTCCGTGATTGCCTCGCACGCGCCGCGACCGACGCCCTTCACCGCGCCCAGCCCGTAGCGGATGGTAAGCGCATCCAGCGCCTTGAACATGTAGTCCGACGCGTTGACGTCGGGCGCATGCACTTTCAATCCGAGCGCGCGCGCGTCGTCCAGGAAATTGACCACCTTGTCGGTGTTGTCCATGTCCGACGACAGCGTCGCGGCCATGAAGTCCGCCGGATGGTGGGTCTTGAGCCATGCGGTCTGGTAGGCGATCAGCGCATAGGCGGCCGAGTGCGACTTGTTGAAGCCGTAGTCGGCGAATTTTTCCATCAGGTCGAAGATGGGCGACGCGACGCGCGCGGCGATGCCGTTCTTTTCGGCGCCGTCCTCGAACTTGAAGCGCTCCTTCGCCATTTCCTCGGGCTTCTTCTTGCCCATGGCCCGGCGCAGCAGGTCGGCGCCGCCCAGCGAATAGCCGGCCAGCACCTGGGCGATCTGCATCACCTGTTCCTGGTAGACGATCACGCCGTAGGTCGGCTTCAGGATCGGTTCCACCAGCGGATGCGGATAACTCACCTCGGCGCGGCCGTGGCGGCGGTTGATGAAGTCGTCCACCATGCCGGCGCCGAGCGGGCCGGGACGGAACAAGGCGGCCAGCGCGATCAGGTCTTCGAAGCAATCGGGCTCGAGCTTGCGGATGTAGTCCTTCATGCCGCGCGATTCGAACTGGAAGACCGCCGTGGTCAGTCCGCGCGACAGCAACTTGTAGGTCGGCTTGTCGTCGAGCGGCAGCGCGAGGATTTCCAGTTCCGGCTCGCCGGCGGCAACGTGCCTGGCGTTGATCGCCTTCACCGCCCAGTCGATGATGGTCAGCGTGCGCAGGCCGAGGAAGTCGAACTTCACCAGGCCGATCGCCTCGACGTCATCCTTGTCGAACTGGGTGACGATGCTCTTGGCCGTCTCGCCTTTGCCGACGTGTTCGGCGAACAGCGGCGAGAAATTGGTAAGCGGCGTCGGCGCGATCACCACGCCACCGGCATGCTTGCCGGCGTTGCGGGTCAGGTCCTCGAGCTTGCGCGCCAGGTCCAGCAAGTCGCGCACGTCGTCTTCGCTGCGGTAGCGTGCGATCAGTTCGGCGGAGGCGAGGTTGCTGTCCTTCTTCGCCGCATCGGATTCACCGAGTGCATCATCCAGGCTGACGCCGAGCGTCAAGGGGATCAGCTTCGCGATCGAGTCCACGAAGCCGTACGGATAACCCAGCACGCGACCCGAGTCGCGCACCACGGCCTTCGCCGCCATGGTGCCGTAGGTGATGATCTGGCTGACCTTGTCGCGGCCGTACTTGCGCGCGACGTAGTCGATCACCTCGTCGCGGCGGTCCATGCAGAAATCGATGTCGAAATCGGGCATCGACACGCGTTCGGGGTTGAGGAAGCGCTCGAAAAGCAGGTCGTAGCGCATCGGGTCGAGATCGGTGATGCCCAGCGCCCAGGCAACCAGCGAACCGGCGCCCGAGCCGCGGCCCGGACCGACCGGGATGTCGTTTTCCTTCGCCCAGTTGATGAAGTCCGCGACGATCAGGAAGTAGCCGGGGAAGCCCATCGACTCGATGACCTTCAGTTCCGTCGCCAGCCGCGAGTCGTAGTCGGCACGCGTGAAACCGGTCGCCATCGCATGCTTTGACAGGCGTGCTTCCAGCCCCCGTTGCGCGCTGGCCTGCATCCACGATTCCAGCGTGAAACCCTCGGGCACCGGAAAATCGGGCAGGTAATAGGTACCCAGCGAAAGTTCGAAATTGCAGCGCTTGGCCAGCTCCACCGTATTGGCCAGCGCCTCGGGAACATCGGCGAACAACTCCGCCATTTCCGCCGGCGATTTCAGGTACTGCTCCGGCGAATGCTCGCGCGGGCGCTTCGGGTCGTCCAGCACACGGCCGGTGGCGATGCAAACCCGGGCTTCGTGCGCATCGAAATCGGAACGGTCGAGGAAACGCACGTCGTTGCTGGCGATCACCGGCAGGCGGAAGCCGCCGGCAAGTTCCAGCGCCGTGTTGTTGAAGGCTTCTTCGCCGGTGCGCTGGGTGCGCGTCAGTTCCAGGTAGAGCCGATCCGGCAGCGCCGCCTGCCACTGCTGCAGCCAGGCGTCGGCCACTTCGCGGCGTCCGGCGGCAAGCGCCAGCCCGACCGGACTCTCGCGTCCGGCAATCACGATCAGTCCGTCGTTGTCGGCGAGCAACCAGTCGGGTTGCACGGCAACGTAGTCGCCACGATGGCCCTCGAGGAAGGCGCGCGAAATCAGTCGTGACAGGCTCAGGAAGCCGTTCCGGTCCTGGCACAGTACGGTCACGCGCGACGCCGCCTGGTTGTCCTGCGCGATGAACAGGTCCGCCCCGCAGATCGGCTTGAGGCCGCTGCTTTCAGCGGCCTTGTAGAACTTCACCAGCGCAAACAGGTTGCTGGTGTCGGTGATGGCGACCGCCGGCAGGCCAAGCTCGGCGCAGCGTTGCACCAGCGGCGCGATGCGCAGCGTGGAATCGGTCAGCGAGTACTCGCTGTGCAGGTGCAGATGGACGAACGTCGGGGACATGCCAGGGTTTTCGGAGGCAAGTCCCCAGCTTAGGCCGGGGGACCGGGGGCGACAAGGCTTGACATCGTCGGCCCGGGAAAGGCCGGCCGGCCAGGCCCTGAATCCTGACCGGCCAGACGCCTAGACGCGGGGTTCAGCAGACGCGGAAGGGTCGGCTGTAGGGCAGGGGGCGCGCGTAACCGCGTTCACGAACCGCCTGGCGATGCAGCATCGCGCTGGCCTGGGCAAGGCATTCGCGTTCCCATTCGCTGCGGCGTTCGTCGGCGGTGCCGCGAACGCGCGACTCGCTGCAGAACCGGCAGTAGTCGAGGTAGTCCTGGACTTCGCCGGCGAATTCAGACCAGCTCAGTTCGATCAGCAGCGCATCGTCGAGGTGGCCTATCAGCGGAAGGTCGTCCGGAATGAGGTCGTCGAACACGCACAGGTAGGCGAGCAATGCGCGGCCACGCTCGCGCGTTTCCGCCGGCAGCGACCAGTCCGGATCGTCGAGCATGCGGCGCAGCGATTCGGCGCGCGCCAGGCGCAGGTTGATCGTGGCTTCCGCCGTTTCCGGCGGCAGCGCGCGCAACCAGGTCGCCAGGTCGGCAATCTGATCGGCATCCACGGACGGCGCGTCCCCGCGTACGGCGTGCAACTGGTAGTTGAAGGCAAGCAGCGCGGCGTCGGCAAGCTTCAGGCCGGCGATATCGTGCTTGTGCGATCCGGCATTCACCGCCGGCAGTGCCAGCGGCAGCGGCTCGGAATGTGAATATAAAAAGTTCATGTCTTCCTCTCAGGACGGGCCCGATGCCCGCGCATTACGATTGATGCGCGAGCATTGTGAAAGGTTGCACATTTTTCTTCGCGGGCCGTTGGTAGTCATGACCTTCGGACTATGAAGGCAAGCGCTTGGCCGGTCAGCGCGTCGTCGGTTCGAACAACGAAAGCTGCGCTGCGCGCACGGGCGCGAAGCTCAGGCGATGTTCCGCGCACGGGCCCAGGCGTTCGAGCGCCTGCAGGTGTTCGGCCGTGGGATAGCCCTTGTGGCGATCGAAGCCGTAGCCCGGATATCGCTGGTTCAATTCCAGCATGTGCCGGTCGCGGCTGACCTTGGCCAGTATCGAGGCCGCCATGATCGCCGGCTCGAGCGAGTCGCCTTTTACCAGGCAGGTCGCCGGGCAACACAGGTCGCCTGGCACGCGATCGCCGTCGATGATGGCGTGGGTCGGCGCCGGGTCGAGCGCGGCCAGGGCGCGACGCATGCCGGCCATGGTTGCCCACAGGATGTTCAACTGGTCGATCTCGTCGTGGTGCACGAAGACCACCTGCCACGCGAGGCAGCGTTCCTGGATGATCGGGAACAGCCGCTCGCGGGTGCGCTCGTTCAGCGCCTTCGAATCGCCGAGTCCCTCGATGGGACGGTGTGGGTGCAGGATGACGGACGCGCACACCACCGGCCCTGCCAGCGGTCCGCGGCCGGCTTCGTCCACGCCCGCCACGCGCTGGGTGCGCGTTGTCATCCCGACACGAGCAGTTCGGCCACGGCGGCCGCGGCGCTTTCCGATCCGCCGCCGCGCAGGCGATGGTGGATGGCCAGGTAGCGCGGGACCAGCGAAGCGATCTCCTCGCCATCCCCGAACAAGGGCAGCAACGCATCGCTGAGTCTTTCGGGGGTGCAATCGTGCTGCATCAATTCGGTCACGATCGGTTCGTTCGCCAGAACGTTCGGCAGGCTGTAGCGATTGACCTTCATCATCCCCAGCGACATCACCAGGTGATAGGTCAATGCGGAAATGCGATACGCCACCACCATCGGCCGCTTGGCCAGCATGGCCTCAAGCGCGGCCGTGCCAGATGCCAGCAGCACAACGTTGGCGGCAATCATCACTTCGTGGGCGCGACCGTCGGTCACGCGCAGGTTTGGCAGTGGATCGGCTTGCAGCAGCTGATCGATCAGCCGCCGACATTCCTCGTTTGCCGCAGGCAGCAGGACCTGCAGGCCAGGCATGCGCTGTGCAAGCAGGCGCGTGGCGACGATGAAGGTGGGCAACAGGCGACGGATTTCACCGAGCCGGCTGCCCGGCAACACGGCCAGGGTTGGCGGGTCCGCAGCCACGCCCAGCGCGCGCCGCGCCGCAGCCATGTCCGGATGGTCGGCGAAGGCGTCGGCCAGCGGATGGCCGACGAATTTCGCCGGTATGCCGTGGCGTTCGTAAATCGGCGGCTCCATGGGAAACAGGCACAGCACGAGATCGGCGCTGCGCCCGATTTTCGCGGCGCGGCCTTCGCGCCAGGCCCAGACCGAGGGGCTCACGTAGTGCACGGTGGGCGTTCCGGCCTGCTTGAGCGCGCGCTCCAGTCCCAGGTTGAAGTCCGGGGCATCGATGCCGATGAACACATCGGGCTTCCATTCCAGCAGCCGGTCGCGAAGCTCGCGGCGCAAGCGCAACAGTCTTGGCAGATGGCGCACTACCTCGGCCAGTCCCATCACCGACAACTCGTCGCTGTCATGCCAGGCGTCCACGCCGGCCGCGCGCATGTTCGGGCCGCCGACCCCTGCAAACTGCGCGCCGGGAAATCTCTTTCGCAGCGCAGTCACCAGCCCGGCGCCGAGCAGGTCGCCCGACGCCTCGCCCGCCACCAGCGCGATGCGCATGCCTTAGCGCAGCAGGCCGCGTTCGCTGCGCTCGATGAAGTCGAGCATCAGGCGCACGTCGGCGGAGTCTTGCGCACCTCGGGCCAGTTCCTCGCGAACTTCGGCCATCGGCTTGCCGGAAACGAACAGGGCGCGATAGGCGCGCTTGATGGCGGCAATGCGGTCCGCGTCGAAGCCGCGGCGCTTCAGGCCTTCGCTGTTGATGCCGCGCGGCTCGGCGTACTTGTCGGCGACCAGCACGAACGGCGCCACGTCGGCGTTGACCAGGCTGCCCATGCCGATGAAGGCATGGTCGCCGATTCGACAGAACTGGTGCACACCCACGAAGCCGCCCAGGATCACCCAGTCGCCGATGACCGCATGCCCGGCAAGCGTCGCGTTATTGGCGAAGATGGTGTGCGATCCGACCCGGCAGTCGTGCGCGATATGCACGTAGGCCATGATCCAGTTGTCGTCGCCGATGCTGGTGACGCCGCCGCCGTCGGACGTGCCGCGGCTGAAGGTGGTGAACTCGCGGATGGTGTTGCGATCGCCAATGACGAGTTCGGCGTGCTCGTCGGCGAACTTCTTGTCCTGCGGGTCGCTGCCCAAAGCGGCATGCGAGTAGATCCGGTTGTCGTTGCCGATGCGGGTGGGACCGGTGATCACGCAATGCGGACCGATGCTGGTGCCCTCGCCGATGTCCACGTCCGGCCCGATGATGGTGAAGGCACCGACGCTGACTCGCGCGCCCAATCGCGCACCCGGGTCGATCTGCGCGGTCGGGTGGATCATGCTCAGTTCCTGCCCTCGGCGCACAAAATGTCGGCGCTGGCGACCTGCTTGCCATCCACCGACGCGCTGCATTCGTACATGGCCATGTTGCGGATCATGCGCTTGAGCTTGACCTCGAGCATCAGCACGTCGCCCGGCACCACCATGTTGGAAAAGCGCGCGTTGTCGATCTTCACCAGGTAGAAGAGCTTTTCCTGCTTGGCCATGGCCAGTGCCTCGGCCGAAAGCTGGGTAAGCAGGCCACCCGCCTGGGCCAGCGCCTCGAGCACCAGCACGCCCGGCATGACCGGATGGCCGGGGAAATGGCCCTGGAAAAAGGGTTCATTGATGCTGACGCACTTGGACGCGAGGATGCGCTTGTTGGGATCGAGCTCCAGCACCCGGTCGACCAGCAGGAAGGGATAGCGGTGCGGAAGCAGCGCCTGGATGCGGTTCACGTCCACGGGCAGCGCTACGGTGGCAACGGTCATGTCAGTCCTTGGCCTTGGGCAAGGACGCGATTTTACGCGCGAGCTCGTCAAGTTGCTTGAAACGGGCCGCATTGCGCCGCCATTCGCGGCTCGGCTGCAGGGGGGTGCCCGACGAATACTCGCCGGGCACGGTGATGGAATGCGTGACCAGGCTTCGCGCGGTGACCATGACCCGGTCGCAGATCTCGATGTGGCCGACGATCCCGACCCCACCGCCGATCAGGCAGTAGCGGCCGATCCGGGCGGAGCCGGCGATGGCGACGCAGCCGGCCATGGCGGTATGCGCACCGATGCGTACGTTGTGTCCGACCTGGATCTGGTTGTCCAGGCGCACATCCTCTTCCAGGACGGTGTCCTCGATGGCACCCCGGTCGATGGTGGTGTTGGCGCCGATTTCGCAGTCGTCGCCTATTTCCACGCCGCCAAGTTGCGGAACCTTGATCCAGCGGCCGGCGTCCATGGCCAGCCCGAAGCCTTCGGCGCCCAGTACGGCGCCCGGGTGAATGCGCACGCGTTGTCCCAGGCGCACCCGGGCCACCAGCGTGACGCGGGCCAGCAGCTCGCTGTTGTCCCCCACCATGCAATCGGCACCGATCACGCAGCCCGGTCCTACGACCACGCCGTCGCCGATGACGCTGCGCGGCCCGATGCAGGCGAGGGGGCCGATGCTGGCGGAGGCCGCGATTCGTGCACTGGGATCGACCACGGCGGAGGAATGCACGCCAGGCTGCACGACCGCCGGCGATTCGAACAGGCTGGCTATGCGGGCGAAGGCAACGTAGGGATCGGCTGCCACCAGGCACGGGACGGGACAGGCGTCGGCGTCATCCGCGCGCAGCACCACGGCCAAGGCGCCCGTGCCCGGCAGGTGGCGCCGATAGGTGGAGTTGGACAGGAAACTGACCTGTCCAGGGCCGGCACGCTCGAGCGTGCCGACGCCGGTGGCGACCAAAGCGCCGTCGCCGCGCAATTGCAGGCCGAATCGGCTTGCCAGGCTTGCCAGCGTGACGCCCCGGTCGGTCATGCCCGACAGTGAGCGCTTACTGGTTGCCGAAGGTGAACTGCAGGCGCTCGATCTCGTCGCCGTCTTCCTTGCGGATCGGCAACGCGTAGCTGATCGAGATCGGGCCGACCGGCGACTGCCATTGCAACGCCAGGCCGGTGGTGACGCGGAAGCTGCTCAGCGAGAAGTCGCCAGTGCGCGCGAACACGTTTCCGTAATCGAGGAAGGCCGAGATGCGCGTGCCGGGTCCGCCCAGCAGTTTCGGGAAGTAGAACTCGAACGAGCCGGTCGCCTTGATCGGGCCGCCCAGGGGCTGCACGCGCGAGAAACCGCCGAATGCCGTGGTCGGGCCCAGGGTGTTCTGGGCAAAACCGCGCACGGAACCCGGCCCACCCGCATAGAAATTCTTGAAGAATGGCAGGCCGCAATCGAACGCACTGCTCTGGACCGGTTCGTACCCGCGCAGCGGGTCGAACTGGGCGTAGCAGGTCGCTTTCGACGAGTCCCCGTAGGCATCGCCGTAGCCCAGGCTCAGCGACGCCTTGCCGATCAGCCAATCGGCGAGCGGACGGTAGTACTCGAAGTCGTAGCTGAGGCGGTAGTACTCCAGGTCACTGCCAGGCAGTGCAACTTCCGCGCTGACGCGATTGAGCATGCCTCGCGATGGCAACAGGTAATCGTTGCGCGTGTCGAGGGCCCAGCCGAAACGCGCGGTCCAGGCGTTGATCACCCACGCGCGGCTGAAGCCAGGCACGAAGATATCCGGATCCGGACCCGGATCGCCGTCGTCGTCGGTGGACGGCGTGCTCGGATCAATATCATCGTCCCCGCTGGGGAACGTACCGCCACCCTCGCGGAAGCGGTCACCGAGCGTGCTCACCAGGTAGTTGGTGACTTCCGGCGGCGTGGAGCCGTCGTAGGTGGTGAGCTCGTTGCGGAAGATGCCGATGGCGGCCGAGACGCTGGTGTTTTCCGACAGCGGGATACCGAAGGTGACTTCGCCTGCGGCATTGCCCGAGCCGTAGCGTGCCGTGGTCGTCGTTGAACGGTCGTAGTCGCTGTAACTCAGGTTGTAGCCGACCGTCACGCCGGCGTCGGTGAAGTACGGGTCGACGTAGGAGAAGCTGATGCTCTTGGAATAGCTGTTGTTCTGCAGCGCGATCGAGAACTTGTTGCCGGTGCCCAGGAAATTGTTCTGGGACAGCGAGATGCTGGTGACGATGCCGGCGTTCTGCGAGTAGCCCAGGCCGAAGATGAAGCTGCCGGCGTTGCGCTCCTTCACGGTGAACACGACATCCACCTGGTCCTTGTGGCCTTCGACTTCGGGCGTTTCGATTTCGACAGACTCGAAGAAGCCGGTGCGCTGCAGGCGCACCTTGGAACGGTCGATCATGGCCTGCGAATACCAGCCACTTTCGAACTGGCGCATCTCCCGACGCAGCACTTCGTCCGCGGTGTTGGCGTTGCCCTTGAACACGATCCGGCGCACGGTCACGCGCGGGCCCGGCTTCACGACGAAGTTCAGGCCCACCGTATGCGCGGTGCGGTCGATTTCCGGGATCGGCGTCACTTCGGCGAAGGCGTAACCGATGTTGCCGAGCACCGTGGAGATCGAATCGGTGGTCAGTTCCACCAGCGCGCGCGAGAAGAACTGGTCCTTCTTGACCAGCACCATGGCTTCCACGGTTTCCTGCGGCAACACGGTGTCACCCGTCACCTTCACGTCGGCGATCTTGTACTTCTCGCCCTCGGTCACGTTCGCGGTGACGAACATGTCCTGCTTGGACGGGCTGATCGCGATCTGGGTGGACTCGATGTTGAAGTCGACGTGACCGCGGTCGAGGTAGAAATTGGAAAGTTTTTCCAGGTCGCCGGAAATCTTTTCGCGCGAGTACTGGTCGTCGCGGCGGTACCAGGACAGCCAGTTGCTGGTGCTCGATTCCCAGCCACGACGGATGGCGGCATCGGGATAGAGCAGGTTGCCGACGATGTTGATGTCACGGATCTTGGCCGGCTTGCCTTCGGCGATCACGATCTTCACGTCGACGCGGTTGCGGTCGAGCGGGGTGATGGTCGGCGCGACGGTGACGCCGTACTTGCCGCGGTTGTTGTACTGGCGGGTCAGTTCCTGGGTGACGCGGTCGAGGTTGAGCGGGTTGTAGGTCTCGCCTTCGGAAAGGCCGATGCTCTTGAGCCCCTTCATCAACTCTTCGGTCTTGAGTTCCTTGTTTCCTTCCAGCGTGATCGTGTTGATGGCGGGGCGCTCGACCACGGCCACCACCAGGATGTCGCCCTGGCGCTCAAGCTTGATGTCGCTGAAGAAGCCGGTCTTGAACAGCGCGCGGATGGCCTCGCTGGACTTGCTGCGATCGAGCAGGTCGCCGCGTTCAACCGGCAGGTAGGTGAATACCGTACCCGCCGAGATGCGCTGGAGGCCGTCGACGCGGATGTCCTGGACGGTGAACGGCTCGTAGTTCTGGGCGAGGACCGGACCGGTAAGGGCGGCGGCTAGGGCGAGGCTCAACAGTCGGCGGCGTGCGGTGGGGCGCGTCATCATCAATCCAGATTGGTGGCGCGTGGCGCCGGTAGGTAGGGCTCAGGAAAATATTCGTACAAGGTCATTGTAAAAGGCCAGGCAAATCAACCCGGCCAGTACCAGCAACCCGGCGTATTGTCCCGCGATCAGCACGCGCTCACCGACCGGACGACCCGAGACCAGTTCGATAAGGTAATACAGCAGGTGCCCCCCATCCAAGACCGGGATGGGCAGCAGGTTCATGATGCACAGGGTCAATGACAGGGTTGCCATCAGCCCAATCAGCCTGGAAAGGCCTTGGTTAGCCTCCGCCTGCGCCACCTGGGCGATGCCGATGGCGCCTGAAAGATTTTTCGAAGAGGCCTTGCCGGTGACCAGCCTGGCCAGGAATCCGAGCATTTCGCGACCCTGTTTGCGCGTCTCGGCGAGCGCGGCCCCTGCCGCTTCGATCGGTCCGAACTTGATCAGCTCGACGTTCGGCCGGGTCCCGATGCCCAGGATGCGGACGGTCTTGCCCTCGATTTCGGTTTCCGCCGGCACCAGCGAAAAACCGAGGCGCGCGCCGTTTCGGTCGACCTGGATGTCCAAAGGCTCGCCTGGGGCGCCTGCCCGGACGATGGTCGGGATGTCCCGCCAGTAGGTCACCGGCCGGCCGTTGATGCTGATGACCCGGTCGCCAGGCAGCAGCTTCCCCGCCGCGACGGAATCGGGCATGACCGTCGCGATCAGGCCGTCGGCCCGGGATCCGAAGTCGATACCCGCGGCGCCCAGCGGATCGGTCTGGTCGAAATCCGCGGGCAGGCGGTCCAGTCGCAGGATCTTCTCCGACTTCAGGCCCCGGGCGTCCTCGACCGTCAGCGTGATGGCGCGCTGGTCGATCGCGGCAAAGGCTAGCGGGGTCATCGCATGGTTCCAGCTGGGTGTCAGCTCGCCACCCACCTTCAGAATCCGGTCGCCCTCGAGCAATCCCGATTCGGCGGCGATGCCCGAGGTTGGGCCCAGGATGGGCGCCGCGCCGGGCCAGCCGATGAGGTAGGCGGCCCAGAACAAGCCGATGCAAAGCAGCAGGTTGGCGATCGGGCCTGCGGCCACGATGGCGATCCTCTTCATCACCGGCTGGCGGTTGAAGCTTTGTTCGCGTTCCGCGGGGGCGACCTCGTTTTCCCGTTCATCCAGGAACTGGACGTAACCGCCGAGTGGGATCATCGCCACCTGGTAGCGGGTGCCGTCGGCAGCCACGCGCGACCACAACGGACGCCCGAAGCCGACCGAGAATTTCAGGACCTTGACGCCACAGCGTCGCGCGACCCAGTAATGGCCGAACTCATGGAAGGTCACCAGCACGCCGAGCGTGACGACGAACCACCAGGCTGCGCCAAGAAAACCGCTCATGCCCGCTCCATCTTCTTCAACAATTCCCCGGCTCGGCGGCGTGCGCGTTGGTCACAGTCCATTAGGACATCCAGATCGGCGGCAGGTTCCGCCGGGATTGCCGAGAGCGTTGCCTCCAGCACGGCCGGGATGCCCAGGAAGGGCAGTCGACCCTCGAGGAAGCTCGCAACGGCTACTTCATTGGCCGCGTTGAGTATGGCAGGCGCAGTACCTCCGGTCGCCAGCGTGGCATAGGCCAGCGCCAGGCAGGGGAAGGCGTCCATGTCCGGCGCTTCGAAGTCGAGCCGCGCCAGGGCCGCCAGGTCCAGCGGGGCGACGCCTGAATCGATGCGTTCGGGCCAGGCCAGCCCGTGCGCCAGCGCCGTGCGCATGTCGGGATTGCCCAACTGGGCCAGCACCGACCCGTCCACGTAGTCCACCAGCGAATGCACGATGCTTTGCGGATGCACGAGCACTTCGATGGCAGCGGCGGGCAGGCCGAACAGGTGGTGCGCCTCGATGACTTCGAGTCCCTTGTTCATCAAGGTCGCGGAGTCCACCGAAATCTTCCGGCCCATCACCCACTTGGCATGGGCGCAGGCCTGGTCGGGCGTGACGTTTTCCAGGGACTGCCGGCTGCGTCCGCGGAACGGTCCGCCTGACGCGGTCAACAGCAAACGGCGCACGCCGCCCCGGCCGCCGTCGGAAGGCAGGCATTGGAAAATGGCGTTGTGCTCGCTGTCGATGGGCAGGATCTGCGCGCCGCTTTCGCGTGCCGCCTGCACCAGCACGTGGCCGGCCAGGACAACCGATTCCTTGTTGGCAAGCAGCAAGCGCTTGCCCTTGCGGGCAGCCGCCACGGTCGAAGCCATGCCGGCCGCGCCGACGATGGCCGCGACCACGGTGTCCGACCCCGGGTCGGAGGCGATGTCCACCAGCGCCTGCGCACCGGCCAGGGCGGTGGTCGCCACGCCCGCGGCCCGCAGGCCGTCCGCAAGTTCGCCGTGGCGGGTCGCATCGGCGATGACCGCGCACGTCGGGCGGAATTGCCGACACAGTTCGACCAGCTTCCGGACGTCGCTGTGCGCCGACAGGGCAGCCAGTTCGAACCGGTCGGGGTGACGGGCGATGACATCGAGCGTCGAGGTCCCGATCGATCCGGTGGCCCCGAGCAGCGCGACGCGTCGCGGCGTGTTCAGAGCCCCAGCCAATGCTTGCCTACCGCGAAGATCGGCAACGCAGCCAGCAGGCTGTCGAGGCGATCGAGCACGCCGCCGTGGCCGGGAATCAGGTGGCTGGAGTCCTTCGCACCCGCATGCCGCTTCAGCAGGCTTTCGAACAGGTCGCCCGCCACCGAGAACAGCGCAGTCACCGCGGTAAGCAGCAACAGGGTCGGCAGTACGTCCCATCCAAGCCCCAGCAAGGGCAGGCCGGCGACGGCCAGCAGCAAGGTTGCCGCGAGGCCGCCGGCAAAACCTTCCCAGCTCTTGCCGGGGCTGATGCGCGGCGCGAGCTTGTGCTTGCCGAAGCGCACGCCGACGAAATACGCGCCGGTGTCGGCGAGCCAGACGATCAGCAGGGCATACAAGGCCCAGGCATGTCCGTTCGGCGCGGTCATGTGCAACCAGCACAACGCCGCCCAGGCAGGAATCACGCTCAGGCTGCCGGCCACCAGCTTGAGCACGCGCGAGCCGAAGCTGTCGACGCTGGCGAATTCGAAACGCGACAGCCAGGCCAGGACCAGCAGCCACCAGGCCACGCCCACATAGGCCGACATCTGCAGGACCGGCATGCCGCTGCCTGCAGCCCAGGCCAGTGCGGTCATCATCGACACGTTCGCGGCCAGGTAGGCGGCGCGCGCCGTCGGCGCGGGCGTGGCGGACAGCAGCGTCCATTCCCAAAGGCCCAGCATCATCAGGCCGGCGATCAATGCCGCCAGCAGCGGCGTAGGCAGGAACAACACGGCGCAGATGGCGACGGGCGCCATCACCAGCGCGGTCGTGACGCGCGCGCGCCGGCTCATGCTGCGTTCCCCTGCCGGGGTCCGGACACTTGCGCGCTGGTGAGCCCGAAGCGGCGCTCGCGGCTCGCGAAATCATCCATTGCCTGGCGAAGCGTCACCGCATCCAGGTCCGGCCACAGGGTTTCGGTGAACCACATTTCGGTATACGCCAGTTGCCAGAGCAGGAAGTTGCTGATGCGAAGGTCGCCGCCGGTACGGATGAAAAGATCCGGATCGGGCAGGCCGGCCATGCACAGGCGGTTCGCGAAGACGGTTTCGTCGATCGCTTCGGGGGCAATGTTGCCGTCGCGGACTTCGCGGGCGAGTGTCCTCGCTGCCTGCACGATGTCCCAGCGACCGCCGTAGCCGGCGGCGATGCAGATGTTGATGGCGGTATTGCCGGCCGTGATCAGTTCGGCCTTGCGCATCTTTTCCTGGATCACCGGCGGAAACTCGCCACGCTCGCCGACGAACAGGATGCGCGCGCCACGGCGGTGCAACTCGTCCACTTCATTGTCGAGCATGCGCAGGAACAACTTCATCAGCGCGCCCACTTCTTCGGCGGGGCGATTCCAGTTTTCGCTGGAAAATGCAAAAAGCGTCAGGGTGCCGATGCCTTCGGCCAGGCAGAAATCAAGGCAGACCTGCACGGCCCGCGCGCCGGCGCGATGGCCGAGCGTGCGCGGCCGGTGACGGCGTTCGGCCCAACGGCCGTTGCCATCCATGATGACGGCAAGGTGGCGTGGAATTCGCTTCGAGTCGGACATGGGCGATCGGCTCAGACCGCCATCAGTTCCTGCTCCTTGGCCTTCACCGCATCGTCGATGTCCTTGACGAACTTGTCGGTCAGCTTCTGGATGTCGTCCTCGGCGCGACGGGCTTCGTCCTCGGTCGCGTTCTTTTCTTTCAGCAGTTCCTTCACCATGTGGATGCCGTCGCGGCGCACGCCGCGCACGGCGATCTTCGCTGTCTCGCCTTCGTTGTGCACGTGCTTGGAAAGAGCCTTTCGCCGTTCTTCGGTAAGCGGCGGCAGGTTGATGCGGATGACCTGGCCGGCGGTGTTGGGCGTCAGGCCCAGGTCGGAACTCATGATGGCTTTCTCGACCGCCGCGACCATGGGTTTTTCCCAGGGGGTGATGGTCAGCGTGCGCGCGTCGGCGACGGTGACGGTGGCCACCTGCGACAGCGGCATGTCGGACCCGTAGTAGTTGACCTTCAGGTGGTCGACGATGGCGGTGGTGGCGCGGCCGGTGCGCAGCAGGGTGAGGTCATGCTTGAACGCGTCCAGGCACTTGGTCATGCGCGTCTGGGTTTCTTTCTTGATGTCGTTCAGCATGGAAGCTCCGCAAGGTGTGCAATCGGCCGATTATAGTCACCCGGGGCCCGGGCCGTCGCCCGGGGCCGTTTCCAGGCCGGTTTTCCGCAGGATTGCCAAGGCCTCAGTGGTGCGGCGCGTGGTCGTCGCTGTCGTGCGCGCAGCCCGGGCCCAGTTCCACCTGCACGGTGGAATGGTTGATGCCGAATTGCTGTTCCAGCGACTCGGCCACCTGGTCGAGGAAGGCGTCGTGGTCGTCCACGCGGGAACGCACGACGTGCGCGGTCAGCGCGATTTCGGCTGATCCGATCGGCCAGATGTGCAGGTGGTGCACGGCCATCACGCCGGGCATCGCCAGCAGGAAATCCTGCACCTTGTCGCCATCCAGGTGGGCCGGCACGGCGTCCATGGCCTGGCGGAAGCTGGCGCGCAGCAGGCTCCAGGCGGAAAGCGCGATCAGCACGCCGACCAGCACCGCCAACGCCGGGTCCAGCCAGCGCCAGCCCAGCTTCCACATGCCCAGCCCGGCCAGCACCGCCGCCAGCGAAACGCCCGCGTCCGCCAGCAGGTGCAGGTAGGCGCCGCGCCGGTTCAGGTCGGAGGACTGGCCGCGATGGAACATGGATGCCGTGCCGAGGTTGACCACGATGCCAAGCGCCGCCACTGCCATCACGATGCCGCCCGGCACCTCCGGCGGATCAGCCAGGCGCCGGAGCGCCTCACCCAGCAGCGCACCGGAAAACCCCACCAGCAGCAGGGCGTTCGCCAGGGGCGAGAGTTGCGTGGCGCGACGCCAACCGTAGGTATGGCGAGCCGTCGGCCGACGCAGGGCGAGCATGGCAGCGCCCCAGGCCAGGGCCAGCCCCAGCGAGTCGCCCAGGTTGTGCAAGGCATCCGACAACAGCGCCAGCGAGTGTGCATAGAAGCCATAGCCGGCTTCGACCGCGGTATAGGCCAGGTTGATCGCCATCGCAATGGCGAAGGGGCGCGTGGCCCGGCCCGGCTCCGGCGGATGTACATGCCCGCCGTGCCCGTGTCCTGCCTTGTGTTCGTGCCCGTGCAGGGCGACGCCCTCAGCCGCCGCCGTGGACGAGCGTGCCCAGCGGCTCGCCGCGCAGGATGCGCATCAGCGCGCCCGGCTGCATCATGTCGTAGATGCGCAGCGGGATCCGGTTGTCGCGGCACAGGGCGAACGCGGCCGTGTCCATCACCTGCAAGTTGCGGGCGATGACTTCGTCGTAGTTGAGCTCGGTGTAGCGCTTGGCGTTCGGGAATTTCTTCGGGTCGGCGTCGTAGATGCCGTCGACCTTGGTGGCCTTGAGCAGCAGCTCGGCGCCGATTTCAGTCGCGCGCAAGGCCGCGGCCGAGTCGGTCGTGAAGAAGGGATTGCCGGTGCCCGCGGCGAAAATGGCGATGCGACCCTTCTCGAGATGGCGCACGGCGCGACGACGGATGTAGTCCTCGCAGACCTCGTTGATCTTGATCGCGCTCATCACGCGCGCATAGGTGCCCATCTTTTCCAGCGCATCCTGCATCGCCAGCGAATTGATCACCGTCGCCAGCATGCCCATGTGGTCGCCGGTAACCCGGTCCATGCCGGCGGCCGCGAGTCCGGCGCCGCGGAAGATGTTGCCGCCGCCAATCACCAGGCCGATCTGGGCGCCTGCCTTCTGGGCCTCGATGATCTCGCGGGCCAGGCCGCGGATCACTTCCGGATCGATGCCGTAGTCCTCGCGTCCCATCAGGGCTTCGCCGGACAGCTTGAGCAGGACGCGGCGATACTTCAGGGGCGTGTCGGTCATGGCGGCTCCGTGCGTGGGCAAACAGCGGAAGTCTAGCCGATCCGGCCCCCGGGGCGGCGGGCCGGGATCAAAGCAGGAAGGCCGCCACGACTTTTCGGCCTTCGGTCGCCAACACGTTGAAGGTGCGCGCTGCGGCCGCGTTGTCCATCACTTCCATGCCGATGCCGCGGGTAAGGCAGGCCGCCATGACGGCCGCCGAGGGGAATACCAGGGACGCGCCGCTGCCAAGCAGGACGACGCTGGGCGACAGGTCCAGCAAGGGCAACAGGTCTTCGGGCCGCAGGTCGGCAATGGCGCGGGGCCGCCAGTCCTGGATCAACTGGTTGGGAGCGAGGATGAAGCTGGTTTCCAGCCGCTGCTCGTTGACCAGGGCGCCGCGGCCGTCGGCGCCGCGCAGGGTGTAGCGAAAATCAGGGTTTTCCAGCGTCAGCTGCATCCAGTCAGCCCTTGGGCAGGATCACCAGGGGCTTGTCCTTGCTGCGCCGGTACAGCACGGCGGTGTGGCCGATCCGGCTGACCAGTTCGGCCGTCGCCTGGGTGGCGAGGTCGGCGATGAAGGCGTCGCGGGAATCGCGGTCTTCGGCGGCCACCTTCACTTTCACCAGTTCATGCTGCTCGAGCGCGCTGTCGAGTTCGGCGACCAGGTTGGCGGTGATGCCCTTCGCGCCGACCATCACCACCGGTTTCAGGTCGTGGGCAAGGCCGCGCAGGTAGCGCTTCTGGGGGTTGGAAAGTGCAGTCGACATGACGTTTGGACCGGGGAAGCGTTGGTCGCAAAGGGTATCATGACAGCCCCGACCGACGGCTTACCCACCCATGGCCACCCGCAGCAAGAGCAGCCAGCTCTGGCTCAAGGAACACTTCTCCGACCCCTACGTGAAGAAAGCGCAGGCGGACGGGATGCGCTCGCGGGCGGCCTAC
>JAPLSI010000091.1 GCA_026398715.1 Gammaproteobacteria bacterium | reverse complement strand
GATCGCCACCGCCAGCGCATCGGCGGCATCCGCCTGCAGCTTGCCGTGCAGGCCCAGCATCATCGGGATGCTGGGGCCGTGGATGTCGGCATCCAGCACGCCGACCTTGCCGCCTTCGGCAGCGAGTGCGAGTGCCAAGTTGACGGCCGTGGTGGACTTGCCGACGCCGCCCTTGCCCGAGGCGACGGCGATGATGTTGCGCACTTCGGGAAGCGGCGTCAGGTCCTTCTGGACGCGATGGGCGACCACCCGCGTGGAAATGCTGACCGACACCCTGCCCGCGCCCGGAAGCTGGACGACGGCCCGCGTGACTTCATTGATCAGAGCCTCGTGCCATCCCGATGCCGGATAGGCGAGTTGCAGCTGGATCGCCACGTTGCCAGCGTCTACGCCCACGCCGCGTACGCATTGGCCGGCAACCAGGTCCAGCGCGGTGTAGGGATCGACGACGGTGGCAAGTGCCGCGCGGACGGAATCGGCAGTCAGGGACTCGGTGCTGGGGTTCATGCGAGGGGTTCTGGTAGGACCGGGCCATTGTACCGGAGCCCGTCCGGGCGGGGTTCTGCGATAATCGCAGCATGAAACCCGTCCCCGCCCTCGTTACCACTGCCCTTCCCTACGCCAACGGCCCGCTGCACCTGGGCCATCTGGTCGGCTACATCCAGGCCGACATCTGGGTCCGTGCCCGGCGCATGGACCTCGGAACGGTCCACTTCGTCTGCGCCGACGATGCCCACGGCACGCCGATCATGCTGGCTGCGGAAAAGGCAGGACTATCGCCCGAGGACTTCATCCGCGACATCCAGGCCGGGCACGAGCGAGACTTCGCCCAGTTCGGCGTCGCCTTCGACCACTACCATTCCACCCATTCGCCGGAAAACCAGGTGCTGGCCAACCTGAACTACTCGCGCTTGCGCGACGGCGGTTTCATCGAGCGTCGTTCAATACAGCAGTTGTTCGATCCCGATCGCCTGATGTTCCTGCCGGACCGCTACATCAAGGGCGAATGCCCCCGCTGCGGCACGCCGGACCAGTACGGCGACAACTGCGAGAACTGCGGCGCGGCCTATTCGCCGACCGACCTGAAGAACCCGCGCTCGGTGGTTTCGGGCGCCACGCCGGTGATGCGCGATTCCGAACACTATTTCTTCGAGCTGGGAAAATTCGAGGCGATGCTGCGCGAGTGGCTCGCCGGCGACGTGGCACAACCTGCAGTGAAGGCCAAGCTGGGCGAATGGCTGGAAGGCGGCCTGCGCGACTGGGACATTTCGCGCGATGCGCCCTACTTCGGTTTTCCGATACCCGATGCGCCGGGCAAGTTCTTCTATGTCTGGCTGGATGCGCCGATCGGTTACCTGGCCAGCTTCCGCGCTTTCTGCGACCGGACAGGCGTTGACTTCGATGCCTTCCTGCAGCCCGGCAGTTCGTCTGAAATGCACCATTTCCTCGGCAAGGACATCATCAACTTCCATGGCCTGTTCTGGCCGGCGATGCTGCACGGCGCCGGTTTGCGCACGCCCAGCCGCCTGCACGTGAACGGCTACCTGATGGTGAATGGCGCGAAGATGTCGAAGTCGCGCGGCACCTTCATCATGGCGCGCACCTTCCTGGACGCGGGCCTGGATCCGGAAACGCTGCGCTACTACTTCGCCACCAAATCGGCGGGCGGCGTGGACGACCTCGACCTGAACCTCGAGGACTTCACCGCGCGCGTGAATTCCGACCTGGTCGGCAAGTTCGTCAACCTGGCCAGCCGCGCCTCGGGTTTTGTCACCCGGCACTTCAACGGCGCGCTCGATCGCAAGCTTGCCGCCGGCGAAACCGATCGCGTGTCCGATGCATTGGCCAGCCTGGAATCCGTGCGCCGGCATTACGCGGCGAATGATTTTGCGGCGGTAGCGCGCGAATCCATGCGCCTGTGCGACCTGCTGAACCAGCGCTGGGACGAAGCCAAGCCCTGGGTGCTGGCCAAGGATCCTGCGCGCGCCGACGAGTTGCAGCGCGTGTGCAGTGAATGCCTGCTGGGCTTCTATGTGGTGGCGAGTTTCCTGGCGCCGATCCTGCCGTCGCTCGCGGCACGGGCGCGCGCCTTGTTCGGCCGCAACGACGAGGGTTTCGCTGCGCTCGATGGCCCGCTTCCAACTGCGGTGCGCGAATACGAAGCACTGATGGTCCGCATCGATCCCAAGCAGGTGGCAGCCATGGTGCAGGCATCGGTGGAAGACTTGAAACCGGCTGGCGAAGCGGCCGAAGGCTCGCCTGCCAAGCCCGACAAACCGGCCAAGTCAAAATCCCTGGACAAGCCGGTGAAGCCCGATCCGAGTATCGCCACCGCGGCGCAGCCGGGCGTCATCGGCATCGAGGATTTCGCAAAGCTCGACCTGCGCATTGGCCTGGTCGTCGAGTGCGAATTCGTCGAAGGCTCCGACAAGCTGCTGCGGTTTTCGCTGGACGCAGGCGAACTGGGCCGTCGGCAGATTTTTTCCGGCATCCGCGCCGGTTATCCGGACCCGTCGGCGCTGGTCGGTCGCAAGGTCGTGTTCATCGCCAACCTCGCGCCACGCAAGATGCGCTTCGGGATCTCCGAAGGCATGGTGCTGTCGGCCGGCGGCGATGACGGCCTGTTCCTGCTCGACGCCGATGCAGGCGCGCAACCGGGAATGACGGTCAAGTAGTCGCGAGTTCATCGCGACCGCAGCACGCCATGCAGGCACTCTTCCTGGTCTTCCTGGCCGCCGCCTGGCTCAACGAACTGGTCCTGGCGGCCGGACTGGCGCGCGACCGGCAAGCGCGCCGCGCCGGCTTGTCGATGGGCCTGGCAACGGGCGCGGTCGTGTCGGCGGCGGCACTGCTGGCCTGGTCGGGCTGGCCCGGCAGCGCGGCCTACGCGTTGCCATCCGCGTCCCGCCTGCAGCATTTTCCGATCGCCTTCGCTTTCATGTGCGTATTGCTTCAACTGGCCAGTGGCCGCAGGCAACCGGCGCTGCTGGGCGCCGCTGCGCATCATTGGCGGGTTTCGCTGCCGTTGCTGTCGGGCAATCTCGCGGTTCTGGCGAACGCGTCCAGCCTCGCATCACCCCGGCCCGTCGCCACGCTTGCTGCCAGCCTCGGCCTGTCGGTGACGCTGGCATTGCTGGTGCCGGTTGCGATGGCGTTGCTCGATCGATTGCAGGTTTCGCAAGTGCCCTCGAGCCTGCGCGGCACGCCGATCGCGATGCTGTGCGCCGCCTCGGCAGCGCTTGGACTCATGGGCCTGGCCCGGGGCCTGTCATGGTGACGGTGCTCGCGGTGCTGCATGCGGCCCTGCTACCTGCGTGGCTGCTGCTGCGCAAGGCGCAAGTCCCGATGCCCGGTGAAACAGAGCTGATCGAGCAGATCGAGAGGCTATTGCCGCAGACGCAATGCGGCCAGTGCGGCTATCCCGGATGCAAACCCTATGCGACCGCACTGGCCCGGGATGAAGCGGACATCAATCAATGTCCGCCCGGCGGCGATGCCGGCGTGCGCGCGCTCGCGCGATTGCTGGAGCGCACGCCCAAGCCACTCAATCCGGTGAACGGCGTGGAAAAACCCGTGGTGGTGGCGCTGATCCGCGAAGCGGAATGCATCGGCTGCACGAAATGCATCCAGGCCTGTCCGGTGGACGCCATCGTCGGCGGGTCCAAGCGCATGCACACGGTAATCGCGGACCTGTGTACCGGCTGCGAGCTTTGCATTCCGCCCTGCCCGGTCGATTGCATCGACCTGGTGCCGCCGCGATGACTCGGGCCGGCAGCAACCAAGGACACTGCGGCTAGAGTTTTTCGACCTTGTAGCCGCGCGACTGCAACTGGCTGACCAGTCCATCGGCGCCGACCAGGTGCAGGCTGCCCACCACGACCATCGTGTCGTCGCTCTTCTCGTTGTCGAGCATCGCGCGCACCTTCGGCAGCCAGGCCTGGTTGCGATCCACGTTGATGCGCTTGTACAGCTTGGGATACTTCAGCTGGAGCTCCGCCACCATGGTCTTTTCCAGGGCAGTCGCGTCCCCGCGCCGCCAGACGTCGTGCAGCTCGTCGATCTTGCCCTTGGGGTCGTGCGCCTCGTCCAGCGTTTCGGACAGCGTCTGCTGCTGCTCGATCGGCGTCATGCTGTCGAGTGCCGCGATCTGGTCGTCTGCGCTTTCCAGGCCGCTGGTGCGCTTGCCGGCGCGCGCCGCGAGTCCCATCAGGTGCTGGTCGAGGCCGATCTTCGGGTCGTAACCATTGGCGGCCATTTCCTGCAGGCTGATCACCATTGAAACGAACCACGGCTCGATGCCCTGGAAGTTTGCGAGCGGAAAGCCGCGCTTGCTGGCGTACGCCTCGAGCCGCAGCCATTCCGCGGCGGAAATCGAGGACTTCAGCGTCTGGCCTTCGGCCAACCGGGCGGCGCCCACCAGCTTGGCGCCCAACTGCGGTGAATTCATTTCCTCGGGCGACATTTCGAACGCCAGCGCCTCGGCGTCGGCGAACGCCGCATCAACCGATGCCGCCAGCGGATAATCAGCCGGCTTCAATGCGTGGAACGATCCGAGCAGGTACACCGAGTTGTCGCCGTCGCTTACTTTCCACAGCAAGGGCTTGGGCGTGGTTTGCGCGATGGACGCCGAGCTGGCGACCAACAACGCCAAACCCAGGGCGATGACGGATCTGGAGGAACGCATCATCTTCAATTCGCCACCGCCGCGCCGGGCTTGTAGGGCTTCTTCTCACCGGCCGTTATCGCCAGGTCCAGTCGGTTGCTCAACGGGGGCATGGGGCAGGTCGAAAATGCGCTGAACGCGCAAGGCGGGTTGTAACCCTCGTTGAAGTCCACGACCGTCATGCCGTTGGCGTCGGGATATTCGGCATACAGGAAGCGCGCGGCCGCATAGCTCTCGTGCCCGCTGGTGCGATCGGCGTAGATCAGGAACAACCGGTGGTCGCCTTCATCCACGGCTTCAAGCGTGTACGACTTGCCGTCCTTCTCGAAGGTGACGGTACCTGGGTTGTCCATCGGCTCGACCATGCCGAGGATGTTGACGATGTCGATCTTCTTGCCGGGCGGATGCGCGGCGAAACGCGCATCGAATCGGAACGAAGGATCGATGTCGAAGCTCGGGATGCCCGGGAAGTTGGTGCGGGTCGGCGCGAGCGCGTCGCGCACGCGCAGGGCATATTTTCCGCCGCGCTTGATGACGATGAAACTGGCGTCGCCCTTGTTGAAACCCACGACCGTCGCCGTGCCATCCGCATCCGAAACCAACTTCGCCGTACCATTTGCGGGCTGGCCGTCGATGAGGACTTCGGCGCCCGATTCGGGCGTGAATTCAAGATTGCCATCGCGGTCGAGGCTGAGCAGGCCCAACTGCGGCGGGCCAACGGCAATGCGCGTGCCATTGTCGGCCGCGGCGCCTACGCGCGTCTTGCCGACTTCTATCCAGTGCATGCCGACCAGGGACAACCAGCCATCGGGCTTGGTCAGCCGTTGCAGCCTGCCGGCGCGCCAGTCGGCTATCTTTTTCTCGTAGGCTGCCTTCTGCGCGTTTGCCGCCGCCTCGATGGAAGGGTCCACAGGTGGTTCACCGCATGCGCCGAGCAACGCGCTCGCCAGGATCATGGTCATCATTACCTTCATTGCTTTCATGTGTCTCATCTTCCCCGCAGGAAAAGTTTGTCCAGTTCCGATTTGCTCAGCTGCACCCAGGTCGGGCGGCCGTGGTTGCACTGGCCGGACCGCTCGGTCGCTTCCATGTCGCGCAGCAGCGCATTCATTTCTGCCAGGCCCAGGCGCCGGTTGGCCCGCACGGAAGTGTGGCAGGCCAGCGTCGAGAGTAGTTCATTGCGGGCCTGTTCCAGGACCCGGCTGTCGCCATGCTCGCGGAGATCGTTCAGCAGGTCCAACACCAGCGCGCGTGGCTCGAGGTCGGCCAGCAGCGCCGGAACCGCCCGTACGCTGAGCGCCTGCGGCCCCGCGCGACGCAACTCGAAGCCGAGCAACGCCAGCGCCTCGGCATGCTGCTCGGCGACGTCGGCTTCGCGTTCGGCCACCGCCAGCGACACGGGAACCAGCAGCGGCTGCGATCGGATGCCGCCGCCGTCCTGCGCATTCTTGAGACGCTCGTAGGTGATGCGCTCGTGCGCGGCGTGCATGTCCACCAGCACCAGTCCCTGGGTGTTTTCGGCCAGGATGAACACGCCGTGCAATTGGGCGAGCGCGAAACCCAACGGAGGGGCTTGGGCATCGTCGGCTTCCGGCAGGCGCGGCGCCAGGGTGCTGCCGTCGCCCTGCGGCTGCGATTGGCCATACAGCGCGGCGTAGCCGGCCAGCGTTTCGCGAACCGGCAGGCTCATCGCCGACTGGCGATCGCCTGTCCACGGCGCGTAGCCCTGCGGCGCGTAGCCCTGCGGCCCGGGCTGCGCCGGCGCGGCACCGGCCGACGGCAACGCCGCGGCACCGGCGCGCGTACCCGCCAGCGCTTCGTGCAGCGTGCGGAAGACGAACTCGTGCACCAGTCGGCCGTCGCGGAACCTGACCTCGTGTTTTGCCGGGTGGACGTTCACGTCGACCCGGCGCGCGTCCAGTTCCAGGAACAACACGAACGCCGGATGGCGACCATGGAACAACACGTCGGCATACGCCTGGCGCACGGCGTGGGCGACGACGCGGTCCTTCACGGCCCGGCCGTTGACGTAGAAATACTGCTGGTCGGCGCTGGAGCGCGAGGCGGTGGGCAATCCAACCCAGCCCCGCAACGACAACCCGGCGGCTGCGTGCTCGACGCGAAGTGAGTGATTGACGAATTCTTCGCCCAGCGCTTCGGCCAGCCGGCCATGCGCATCGGCGTCCGCAGGGCCTGGCCGGTATTGCTTGCCCGGCTTGCCATTGTGCGTGACGCGTAATTCCACTTCGGGCCGCGCCAGTGCGAGCGATCGCAACCATTCCTCGACATGGCCCAGTTCGGTGCGCTCGGCGCGCAGGAACTTGCGTCGTGCAGGCACGTTGTAGAACAAGTCCCGCACTTCGATCGTGGTGCCGATCGCGTGCGCCTGCGGCATGACCGGGCCCGCCTTGCCGCCTTCGATCTCGAGCCGCGAGCCGTGGCTTTCAAGTGCAGTGCGCGAACTGATGGCGAAGCGGCTGACGGACGCGATGGACGGCAAAGCCTCGCCACGAAATCCCAGTGTCGCCACTTGCTCGAGGTCGTCGAGCGAGGCGATCTTGCTGGTGGCGTGGCGCGATACAGCGAGGCCCAGGTCGGTCGGCGTCATGCCCGAGCCATCGTCGCGAACCCGGATCAGGCGGATGCCGCCTTCCTCCAGGTCGATGTCGATGCGGCGCGCGCCGGCGTCCAACGCATTTTCAACCAGTTCCTTCACCACCGACGACGGGCGTTCGACCACTTCGCCGGCGGCGATCTGGTTGATCAGGGTATCTGGAAGCAAACGGATGTCGGGCACGCGAAGTCGGAACTGGAACCAGCGCCGATGATACCAGCGGGGCCGACCCTACTTCGGCGCGGAAGCCACCAGCGGGATGGTCAGGCTCTCGCCTACCCGCACCGCGTCGCCCTGGCGCCGGTTGGCCTCGCGGATGCTGGCCACGCCCACGCCATGCCGCGCGGCGATCAGGCTTAGGGTCTCGCCGCGGCTGACGACGTGCATGCGCGACGCCGGACGCAGGTCTTCGCGGCTCGCATACCAGCTGCCCGGTGGCGCCTGGTCGGAAAAGTAGCGACGCACGCCTTCGGTGATGGCCGTGGCGAGCCGGGTGCGATAACCCGGGTCGTTCAGGCGCTTTTCTTCCGAAGGATTGGTGATGAAGCCGGTTTCGATGAGCATGGACGGCACGTCGGGCGAACGCAGCACGACGAAATTCGCGCGCTCGATGCTGGGCTTGTGCGCCTTGCCCACGTTCTTCAATGAGCCCAATACCTGGTTGGCGATGTCGTCGGAGGCCCGCATCGTGGCGCTTTGCGACAGGTCAAGCAGCACGGCGGCCAGGTTGTGGTCCTTGTGGTCCAGCGAAACGCCGCCGACGAGGTCGGCGGCGTTTTCCTGGTCGGCCAACCAGCGCGCCGCCTGCGAGGAAGCGCCGCGCGTGGACAACACGTAAACCGACGCGCCGCTGGCCGAGTTGTTGGGGGAGGCGTCGGCATGGATGGAGATAAAGAGGTCGGCCTGCGCCGAACGCGCCTTCATGTAGCGGTCTTTCAGCGGAACGAAGCGGTCGCCGTCCCGGGTAAGCACCGCGCGCATGCCAGGGTCGGCATCGATCTGCCGCGCAAGCTCGCGCGCAACGGCCAGTGTCACTGCCTTTTCGCGGACGCCCGAGGGTCCAAGCGCACCGGGATCCTTACCGCCATGGCCGGCATCGATGGCCACGACCAGCTTGCGCTGGCCGCTGCCGATCACGTCCAGCACGGTGCGCGCCGGGACCCGAGCCAAGGGGGCGTCGATGGGTGCACCGCTGTTCGACGCGAGAGGGTTCGGCTGCGACTGCGGCTGCGACTGCTGCTGCGGCTGCACGGGTGCCGGCGTCGGCACCGGCGCGGAAGACGATTCCGCCACGGGCCTGACGACCAGGGCCCGGGCAGTGGGCAATTCGACCTTGGGCAGGTTGGCGATGGTTTTTTCGAGCGCCACCGAAGGCGCTTCGGAAACGGCAATCGGCGGCCGGCGGGCGCCAAATTCGAACACCAGCCGGGATTGCGAGCCATCCTTTTCGATCCGGCTCTGCGCCGGCGCAGTGCGGCCGAGCTCGAACACCACGCGCAGCGTTCCTTCGGCGGGCTTGCCGGTCCGGACGTTGGCGACGATGCCGGTCGGGGCAGGCACCTGGAAGCCGGGGGCGAGGCGGCTTGCCTGCAGGTCCAGGACAAGTCGCTCCGGGTTCTGCAGGTTGAAATACTTGTAGTCGGCAGCGCCGACCAGGGTGAGTTCGATCCGGGTGCCGGCGTCGTCCTCGATCAGGCGGATGCCCTGCAAATCAGCGGCGTTGGCACCCGTTCCGGCCAGGGCCAGGAGGGAAAACAGCCACCAACGAGAGGGGGTCCGGCGCATGCCGCGATTGAATCACTGGATTTTCACAATTGCAAGGGATTTTTTCCTTGTAAATCCAGCACCTGCCCTACTTTCCTCGGATCAACCTAAGAAGACGGCCCCAAGTGGGCCCAATCGCCCAAGGCGGCAAGCCAGTCGTCGCCGGCCTGGCTGCGCGGATCGAGCCGGATTTCGCGTCCGTCCCCGGCGACCGAAAGGAAGATTTCCAGGTCCGGCGGCGGCAATGCCCGCAGCCCATGATCGGGCCATTCCACCAACCACAGCCGCACATCGGGCATCAGGTCCTGCAAGCCCAGGAATTCGAGTTCGGACGCTTCTGCGATGCGGTACAGGTCAAGGTGCACCGCTTCGCCGGAGGCGAGCGGATAGCGCTCGATCAGGGTATAGGTGGGGCTCTTGATCGGCCCTTGCACGCCCAGTCCGCGCAGCAGTGCGCGCGCCAGCGAGGTCTTGCCGGCGCCAAGGTCGCCACGCAGGAAAACCACGGCCGATGCGGGCATGGCGCTTGCCAATTGCTGGCCAAGGCGATCGGTTGCCGCCGGATCGGCCAGGGTCGTCGCCCAGCTCATTCCGGATTTGCCAGCCTGCGCAAATGCGGAAACAGGTCAGAGGGCAGCAGGCCGCGCTCGCCATCGACGCGTGCCGCGGCGTCGCACGCCGCGCCGTGCAGC
>JAPLSI010000230.1 GCA_026398715.1 Gammaproteobacteria bacterium | reverse complement strand
CATCGCTTCACGGGAGGGAACACGCCGATCCTCACCGACTCGGGCGGCTTCCAGGTGTGGTCATTGGCCAAGCGCCGCAAGATCACCGAGCAGGGCGTTACCTTTGCATCGCCGACCGATGGCGCGAAAGTTTTCCTGGGGCCCGAGGAGAGCATGAACATCCAGCGCGTGCTGGGTTCGGACATCGTGATGATCTTCGACGAGTGCACGCCGTACCCGGCGACCGAACAACAGGCGCGCGATTCGATGGAACTGTCGCTGCGCTGGGCGGCCCGGTCCAGGGCGGCGCACGAAGGCAACGACGCTGCCCTGTTCGGCATCGTGCAGGGCGGCACGTACCCGGAGCTGCGGGCGAGGTCTGCCGCGGGATTGCAGGAGATCGGATTCGACGGTTATGCCGTGGGCGGCCTGGCCGTGGGCGAGCCTGCCTCCGAGCGCGAACAGACGCTGGAGTCCATCTGCCCGCAACTGCCCGAGGACAAACCGCGTTACCTGATGGGCGTAGGCAAGCCCGAGGACATCGTGGAGGCGGTGGCGCGCGGCATCGACATGTTCGACTGCGTCATGCCGACCCGCAACGCGCGCAACGGCCACTACTTCACCCGGTTCGGCCAGGTCCGCATCCGCAACGCCCGCTACGAAAAGGACCTGCGGCCGATCGAGCCCGGCTGCAGCTGCCATGCCTGCGCCAGCGGCTTCACCCGCGGCTACCTGCGGCATCTGGACCGTTGCAACGAGATCCTGGCCTCGATGCTGGCCACCATCCACAACCTGCACTACTACCAGCAGCTGATGCGCGAGATCCGCGAGGCGATCGAGGCGGGCAGCTTCGCGGCCTTCCGGGAGCGCTTCTACGCCGAACGCGCGGCGGGGTCCGACGCGCCCTGACAGGGCCGTCCACGGCCCCTTCGGGCGCCGATTTGGCCGGGCAGGGCAGGCCTGTGGCATACTTGCGCGCTTTGATT
Source organism: Gammaproteobacteria bacterium (assembly GCA_026398715.1). The sequence goes on along the minus strand of JAPLSI010000230.1, from coordinate 2,781 downwards.
CCCAACCGGATTTTGCCCATGTCCCTGCTGGATCTCCTGATTTCCCCCGCCGCCGCCCAGGCGGCCCCCGCTGCCGGTGGCAGCGCCCTGACCGGCCTGCTGTTGCCGCTGGTCTTCATCGGCGTCATGTTCTTCCTGATGATCCGCCCCCAGATGAAGCGCGCGAAAGAACACCGCGAACTGATCGCCAAGCTGGCCAAGGGCGACGAAGTCATCACCAATGGCGGCATCGCCGGCCGTATCGACGACCTGGGCGATGCTTTCGTCACCGTCGAGATCGCCGACAACGTCCGCGTGAAGCTGCAGCGGGCCGCGATCGTCGCGGTGTTGCCCAAGGGCACGTTGAAGTCCGCCTGATACGTCCCCATCCGTAAATGACCGGCCCGTCGGGCCCTGGCGATACTGACCATGCTTGAATTTGCCCGTTGGAAATATGTCGTCATCGCGATCGTGCTGGTGCTGACGGCGTTGTACTCGCTGCCCAACCTGTATCCGAAAGACCCGGCCGTGCAGATATCCGCCAACCGGGGCGCCGTGATCGATGCCGCCCTGGACACCCGGGTGGAAAACCTGCTGAAGGCCAATTCGATGGCGTTCACCCGGTCCGAGATCGAAGGCGACACGCTGGTGGTGCGGGTTGCCGATACCGACCTGCAGGCCAAGGCGTCCACGCTGATCCGCGATGAGTTGGGCAGCGGCTTTACCGTTGCGCTGAACCTCGCCACCAACGTGCCGGATTGGCTGCAGGCCATCGGCGGCAAGCCGATGTCGCTGGGCCTCGACTTGCAGGGCGGCGTGCACTTCCTGATGGAAGTGGACGAGAAGTCGGCCATCGAGAAGCGCAGCGAAGGCTTCCTGGACAGCATCCGCGGCGTCCTGCGCGAAAACCAGATCGTCTACAGCAACGCGGTGCGCAGCGGCACGCGCATCCAGGTGCAGCTGAAGCCCGAAGATATTTCCCGCGCCCGCAACAAGATCGGAACCAGCACGCCCGAACTGGTGCTCAGCACCGACCAGGCCCAGCCGAACCTGTTGATCGCCACGATTCCCGACGCATTGATCAAGCAGTTCACCGACGAAGCCGTCGAGCAGAACATGACCACCCTGCGCAACCGCATCAACGAACTCGGCGTGGCCGAGCCCGTGGTGCAGCGCCAGGGCGCCAGCCGCATCGTGGTGCAGATTCCGGGCCTGCAGGACCCGACCGAAGCCAAGAAGCTGATCGGCGCGACCGCCACCCTGGAATACCGCGCCGTGCTCGGCAACGATTCCACCGCCTACAACGCCCGTGACACCGGCAGCGTGCCGCCCGACGCCCGCCTGTACTTCCGCCGCGAGGTCGGTTCCGACTGCAAGCCCGTGCCGATCCTGCTGTCCAAGCGCACCATCGTCACCGGCGACCAGCTGGTGAACGCGTCATCGCAGCTCGACAGCAATAGCGGCACGCCGGCCGTATCCATCAGGCTCAACAAGCTTGGCGGCGACAAGATGTTCAAGTACACGCAGGATAACGTCGGCAAGCTGATGGCCGCCGTTTACATCGAGTCGATTCCGGACGTGAAGACCGTCAACGGCGAGCAGGTCCGGACCTTGCGCGTCAGCGAGGAAGTGATCAGCGCCGCGACCGTGAATGGCGTGTTCGGCGCGGACTTCATCACCACCGGCCTGTCGAGTATGGAAGAAGCCCAGAACCTGGCGCTGCTGCTGCGTGCCGGCTCCCTGGCGGCACCGATGCTGATCGTGGAAGAGCGAATCGTCGGCCCGAGCCTCGGCGCCGAAAACGTGCAGCGCGGCACCCAGGCGGTGACGTACTCGTTCCTGTTCGTGCTGGTGTTCTTCGTCTTCTACTACAAGACCTTCGGCATCGTGACCAATGTCGCGCTGCTGTTGAACCTGCTGATCGTGATCGCCTTCATGTCCGCGCTGGGCGCGACCATGAGCCTGCCCGGCCTGGCCGGCATCGCGCTGACGGTCGGCATGTTGGTGGACGCCAACGTGCTGATCAACGAGAGAATCCGCGAAGAACTGCGCGCCGGCAATACGCCGCTGTCCAGTATCGCCGCGGGCTATGACAAGGCGGCAGGCACCATCGCCGACGCGAACGTAACCGCGCTGTTGGGCGGCATCGCGATGGCGGCTTTCGGATCGGGCCCGATCCGTGGTTTCGGCATCACCTTGATCATCGGCATCCTGAGCTCGATGTACACCGCGGTTTCGGTATCGCGCGGCATCGCCACCCTGATCTATGGCCACCAGCGCAAGAAGCTGACCAAGATCTCGATCTGATTTGTAGCAGGAGCCGGCGTGGAACTCTTTCCCTCGAACAGCAATTTCAACTTCATGCGGGCGCGCGTGGTCTCGCTGATGCTCGCATTCCTGATCATGGCGGTCGCCATTGGCGGCATGGTCGTGAATGGATTCAACTACGCGCTGGACTTCACCGGCGGCACCGTGGCCGAGCTGCGCTTCGACAAGCGTGTCGAGGCCGAGGCCGTGCGCAAGCACCTGGTGGATGCCGGCTTCGAGAACCCGGTGGTGCAGACCTTCGGCACCGGCAACGACCTGGTCGTGCGCCTCAAGCCGCGTGAAGGCGACGGTGACGCGGCCCGCAGTGGCCAGGCCATCGCCGAAGCGGTGAAATTCGATGGCAACGGCGTCAAGCTTCTGCGCAGCGAGTCGGTCGGTCCGCAAATCGGCAAGGAACTCGCGATCAATGGCATGTACGCGGCGATCTTCGTCGTGGTCGGCTTTGGCGCGTACGTGTGGTTCCGCTACGAATTC
>JAPLSI010000064.1 GCA_026398715.1 Gammaproteobacteria bacterium | reverse complement strand
TTCCAGGAGCAACGCCATGAACAACATCGCCTCGGTCGCCGGCCGCTTCGGCCTGTCCCTTATCTTCATCCTTTCCGGTTTCGCCAAGCTGGGCGCGGGCTACGCCGGCACCCAGGGCTACATGGAATCCATGGGCGTGCCCGGCGCGCTGCTGCCGCTGGTGATCCTGGCCGAGATCGGTGGCGGCCTGGCCATCCTGTTTGGGCTGCTTACCCGCACTGCCGCCGTCAGCCTGGCTGCCTTCTCGCTGGTCAGCGCCTTCCTGTTCCACTTCGACCTGGCCGACCAGGGCCAGACCATCAACTTCATGAAGAACATCGCCATCGCCGGTGGCATGCTGATGCTGGTCGCCAGTGGCGCCGGCAAGTTCAGCATCGACGGTTGGCTGGCTTCGCGTCGCAACGTGGGCGGTGCACGATGATCACACTGCGTCCCGCCGCCGAACGCGGCCATGCCAACCACGGCTGGCTTGATTCGTGGCACAGCTTTTCCTTCGCCGACTATCGCGACGACAAGCATGTGCACTGGGGCCCCCTGCGCGTGATCAACGAGGATCGCGTGCAACCCGGTGAAGGTTTCGGCACGCACAGCCATCGCGACATGGAGATCATCAGCTACGTGCTGGACGGCTCGCTGGGCCACAAGGACTCGATGGGCAACGCGGCCAACATCGTGCCTGGCGAAGTACAGCGCATGAGCGCCGGCACTGGCGTTACCCACTCGGAGTTCAACCACAACCCGTCGGGCCTGACCCACTTCCTGCAGATATGGATCATTCCTTCGGCAACCGGCATCAAGCCCGGCTACGAGCAGAAGACCTATCCCGAAGGCGAGAAGCGCGGAAAGCTGCGGTTGGTCGCCAGCCCCGATGGCAGCCAGGGTTCAGTGACCGTGCAGCAGGATGCAAGCTTGTACGCCGGTTTGTTCGATGGCGACGAATCCGCGACGCATGCGTTTTCGCCGGGCCGCCTGGGCTACGTGCATGTGGTGAAAGGCTCCGCGGTAGTGAACGGCCGCAGCGTGTCGGCCGGCGATGCCTTGCTTTACGCCGATGAGGCGAATGTCACGATCGAAAATGGTGCGGGTGCTGAACTGTTGGTGTTCGACCTGCCGCGCCTGGATTGATTGGCGCGCGGGCGGCCTGTTTCAAATCAAGGAGGATGTATGGCTACCTATAAAGTCGGCTACCTGATCGGCAGCCTCGCGAAAGAATCCATCAACCGCAAGCTGAGCCAGGCCCTGATCGGCCTGGCGCCGCCGGGGCTGGCGTTCCACGAGATAGAGATCGGGAATCTCCCGCTCTACAGCTACGACTACGACAAGGACTTCCCGCCGGTGGCGACGGCCTTCAAGAAGTCGATTGCCGATTCGGATGCGGTGTTGTTCGTGACGCCGGAATACAACCGATCGATTCCCGGCGCGTTGAAGAACGCGATCGACTGGGCCAGCCGCCCGTACGGCACCAACGCGTTTGCACGCAAGCCGTCGGCCGTCATCGGCACCTCGCCCGGCGCCATCGGCACTGCCGTGGCGCAACAGCACCTGCGCAGCATGCTCAGTTTCTGCAATTCGCCGCAGATGAATTCACCGGAGGCCTACATCCAGTACAAGGCCGGGCTGATCGACGAGGGCTTCAAGGTGACCAATCCGTCCACCGAGGACTTCCTGCGCACCTACATGGCGGAGTTCGAAACCTTCATCTGCCGCGTACTGACCGTGTTGCCTCGCACTCCCTGAAGCGGTGCCCCCGGCCTATACTCGGCCGGGGACACAATGGGGCGTGGACGGCATGAGCCTGATGAAGCTGAGCGCGCGGTTGCGTGCGCACGACTGGACTGCGGCACTGATTGAGCTGCTGATCGTGATCCTGGGCATCCTGATCGCCCTGCAGGTAAGCAACTGGAACCAGGGCCGTCTCGACCGTGCCCGCGCCGATTCCTACTACCAGCGCCTGCAAGAGGAACTGGCCGCGGACCTACGCACCATGGAGGTGGCCCAGGGCTTCTGGGCCCAAGTGGCGGGCTTTGGTCGCGCGGCGATCGCCCATAGCGAAACCGGGCTGCGCGTGGACGGCTCCAACTGGAAGACGGTGCTGGCCTATTACCACGGCAGCCAGCTCATGCCGTTGGAGCTGGAGGACACCACCTTCACCGAAATGCGCGACGGCGGCGACCTGGCGCTGATCGCCAACGAAGACCTGCGCAAGCGCCTCGCTGACTACTACCGCCTTACCGGCACGGGCATGAGGGCAAACATCCTGCGCCACGACCCCGCCTATCGCATACAAGTGCGCGGCCTGACGCCGACGGCCGTGCAGGAGTACATCTGGAAGACTTGCTTCCGGCAGTTGGAAGGCACCAACCAGGAATTGATCGACTGCCCATCGCCCGTCAGTGAAGACGAGGCAGGCACTATCCTCACTACCTACCGCACGTCGCCGTCCCTGCTCGAGAACCTGCGTTACTGGAACTCGACGCTGGCGGTCAGCAACATCGTGATCAACGGCGCAAGCAAGCAGACTGCCAGCCTCGCTGCGGACATTGCAAAGGCGCGCGCCAGGCAATAGTCAGGGCCGGGATCCGATCAATCGCTTCACCCTTTCCATGTCCATGTCGCGACCGGCGCGCAAGGCGTCGATGGACGGTCGAACTTCGACGTCCGGGATGACGCTCGCATCGGGCGTGTCCTGGCTGTAGGTGGCAGCGAGCAAGGGGATGTCCACGGATACCCCGGAGTTCGGAAGCGTTAGCCATGCCAGCTGGCCGCCATTCAAGCCGCGTTGGTTGCCCCCGGTGCGTTGCCCGACCAGCGTGGCCACGCCCGCCTGTTTCGCCAGCAACGCGAACTGGAAGCTGGCCGAGCTGTTTTCCGGTCCGACCAGGATGAAGGTGCGCCCCCGGTACGGCGTCGCCACGGGCACGATGGTCTGCCTGCCATCGCCACGCGCGGTGTCCCGGTACTTGCCCGCGGCCGTGCCTTGGGTGATCTTCTCGACCCGGCCGGTCCGGTCGAAAAAGCTGAAGTCCCAGGTGTCGAGGTATCGCGCCAGGTCGTACGGCACGCGCTCGTAGGTGGTCACCGACTGCGACGAGGTGAAGTCGAAAGACTGGGTGATCAGGTGGGACAGCACCTCGCCGCCGATCGAACCATCACCACCTTCATTCGCGCGCAGGTCGATGACCAGATTGGGCACGCGCGCAGAATCGAGTTGCTGGAAAGACTTCGTGAGGAAGGACGACCAATCGAATGACGAACGGAAGAAGGCGAACGTCGGCAGCGTCAGGTAGCCGACATTCCCCTCGATGCGAAACGTCCAGTCCTCGCCCGGCGCCTTGAAGCCCTGTGCCGCCAGGATGGAGTCACGCTGCGCGAGCGTTATCGACTTGACGCTTGCGTTGCGCGTCGGCCCGGCCTGGCTGCGCAATGCCAGTGAATAGCGACCATCGATGGGCGGCGACAACAGCGGCCAGACGATATCCATCTGGCTGTAGTCGCCGCGGTCGTGGCCCAGTTGCCTGAGACGCTTTCCGTCGCTGCTGCCGTCCGCGCGCAGGTAGGGCAGCATGCGCGCGACGATGTCCTTGCCGGCAACGCCATTGATGGAGAGGATTTCATCGCCGACGGCGATCGCCGGATCGGCGCTGGAAAGCACCAGCCATCGCCCGTCCACCAGCGTGATTCGCGCGGGCAACTTGTTCGCCGACTCGAGCAAGAGCTGCTTGCTGGCCCCGTCCTGGTTCAGGACATTGGTCCAGGTGTGGCCGCAACGGATGGCGGCCGCCAGTTCGGTAGCCGCCAGATACATCTCAGTGGCCGTCCGCGCCGCTTTGGCCCGCGCATCGAAGCGGCCAAAGGCCGCGTCAATCTGGGCCTGGCTGCGGTATTTGGTGAGCGCAGGATGCAAATCTCTCAATGCACGCTGCAGGATTCGCGCGTTCTGGCTGGCTTGCGCCTCGGTAAGGCTGCCGTCGACGGTATGTGCGTGGACCGGGGTTGGCAGTGAGGCGAGCATCGCCGCGGCCACCGCGGCGATCAGGTAATGGAAGGCAGACTTCATCGGGCCGGCAGCCTGGACGGGAGACGGCGAAACGATCCGTCACGAACGGTGACGGCGCGATGAAAACGGGTCGCCGGCGGCCCTTGTCAGCCGCGCGTGCGTCGTGTCCGCAGCCAGCCTGCCGATACCAGCGAAACCAGCACGCCGACCGGGAAGATCTCGACGAAGGTCATCGGCATCCGGAACAGGCGGTCGGAATACTGGACGCGGAACGCCTCCATCTCGGCGCTGAACTTCGCCAGCTCGGCGCCCGTGACGCCCTTGGCCTGCTGTTGTTCGATCAGGAACTTGGCGTACACCGCGCCGAAGTCCACGCCGGTGACGGCCAGCGCCGCCTCCCAGGCCAGCACGTAGATGATGCTGGCGATGACGGTAATGCCCAGGCCCATGCCGAAGGCCGGCCAGAAGCGGATGACGCCGCCCAGGTCCTGGTCGCGATGGCGCTTGATGGCGATGAAGATGGCGCTGAGCGCAAGCAGCATGCTCAGGTAGCCCACGACCATGCCGTATTCCAGCGGCGGCTGGCCGGCGGTGGCGACGGTGAGGCCGAACAGGATCGAGCCGACGACCAGGCCCGCGATGACGCCGTAATAGATGACCTTGCGCAACATGCCCTTCACTCCAAGCAGGTGGATGTGACGCCATTGACGCGGTTTTCGGGGCGTAGGGCAATCGCCCAAAAAGGTGATTCGGCGGTTTTCACCCCAAGTATTTTCGGGTCAGGGCACGATTCCGAGCTCGCGGGCCTTGCGGATGGCCTCGGTGCGGCGGTTGGCGTCCAGTTTCTCGAACAGGCGCGCCACGTGGGTCTTGACCGTGTTCGGTGAGACGTCGAGCACGGCGGCGATCTCCTTGTTGGACCGGCCGGCGGCCAGTTCGTGCAGCACGG
>JAPLSI010000010.1 GCA_026398715.1 Gammaproteobacteria bacterium | reverse complement strand
GCTGGAATCGCAACGAGTTGCCTCATGTGGACTTGCTGCCCGGCCTCGCGCGAGCCGCGTGTCCGGTGCTGGTCTTCGGCGGCGCAGACGATCCGATCACGCCGATCGAGGACCAGCGCGACATCGCCGCCGCACTGCCGGCGCATCTGGTTCGCTACGTCGAGTTCGCGAACGCAGGCCATGGTGTTTGGCGCGACAAGCCGGTCGAGGCGATGGCAATGCTGCGCGAATTCATCACTGCCTGACGCCGTAAAGCTGGCCCCGGGCGCCGGACTACGGGCGAACAAGCAGGCAGATTCAGGCCAGGCTGCGGTCCAGGAAGGCTCGCACCGCTGGGACGAACAGCTCGGGCTTCATACAGGCCTCGTGTCCGACGGCGGGCACTTCCATCAGCTCCCATCCGAGCCGGCGCAAGGTGGCGGCGTTGTTGCGAATCAGGCTGGCGATGGGCACCGGTATGCCCGCTTCGACCAGATCGCCCAGCTCGCCGTGAAACACGAACTTGGGCATGGCGCGCATCGCCGCCAATGCCGCAGCTTCGTTCCAGCCATGCTGGACGCTGCGGTTGTAGTGAATCCACTGCGTGTACTGCGCCTTGTTGCGCAGCACCATCATGGACGAGGCCTCGGGCTCGTGCTGCTTGCGCTGCGCGGCATCGGCGATTTCCTTGTACGGCCCGCCAATCGGCGGCCAGCCACCGATGACCAGCGCCTTCAGCCGATCGCTGCGGCTGGCCAGCTGCAAGCCAACCCCGCCGCCCCAGGAGTAGCCCCAGTACGTGAAGCGTTCGAAGCCGGCAGCGGTGGCCACGGTGAGCAGATCCCCGCAAACGCGTTCGGCCGTCAGTTGCTCGGGCGCTATGTCGCAGCTAGCGCCGATGCTCGGGTAGTCAACTAGAAGCACCCGGTAGCGGTCCGTCAGGCGCGACAGGTAGCCGTCCAGAACCGGCTTCAACGCCTCTCCGAATATCGATTCGAACGATGCCATCAGCGGCAGGCCGATCATCAGCGGCTCGCCATTGATCGGGCCTTGCAACGCGTAGGCGACGCCCGAAACAGGATCAAGTTGAATGCCACTCATGCCGCAGCCTCCTCGGCCAGCCATTCATCGAGCAGTTCGCCGATCACCGGCAGCGTCGCGGTGCCGAAGCCCAACAGCTTGTCGTGATACGTGCGCAAATTGAAGCGCTTGCCCAGCTTCGACTCGGCAAGTGCCCGGAACTCGCGGAAACGGATGTTGCCGATCTGGTAGGCCAGCGCCTGGGCCGGCAGCGCGATGTAGCGGTCCACCTCGGCCTCGATCGTGTCGAGGCTGAGAGACACCCGGGTGGCCAGTTCCTGGATTGCCTGCTCGCGCGTCCAGCCCTTGGCGTGGATGCCGGTGTCCACCACCAGCCTCAAGGCGCGCCACAACTCCATGTCCAGCCGCCCGAAGTGTTCGTGCGGCGTCTTGTAAAGGCCCATGGCTTCGCCGAGGCCCTCGCAGTACAGTGCCCAGCCTTCGACGCAGGCCGAGTACTTGGGCCCGTTATAGCGGCAGAAAGCCGGAACGTCCTCGATTTCCTGGACCAGCGCCAGGTGCATCAGGTGGCCGGGCCAGCCCTCGTGCAGCGTCAGGGACGGGATCATGTAGAGGGGGCACTTTCCCGGCAGGCCGCTGACCCAGAGGATGCCCGAGGTCGAGCGGTCGCCGGGGCTCGGCTGCGCGTAGGCCGGCGGCATGCGCGGCGCCAGGCTCTCGGGAATGCTCTCGACACCGTAGGTGATACGGGGAACCCGGCCGATGTAGTTCGGTATGAGCCGGTCAATCCGCTTTGCGGTGATCTCCACCCGCTCGCGCAGCGCCTCACCGCTGGTGGCGAAGAATTCGGGTGCTTCGGCGAGGTGTTTGCGGTAATCCGTGACGCGTCCGGCAAAGCCGGCATCCGCGGCGACCTGTTCGATCTCCTGTTCGACGCGGGCCGCCTCGCTGCTGCCCAGCGCGTGCAGCGCCTCGGGCGTCATGTCCAGGTTCGTGAAGTGGCGGACCCAGCGCTGGTAGTAGCGCTCACCGTCGACATCATCCGACGCGGCGATCGAGTCGCGCGCGCAGGGCGCAAGCTCGTCGCGCAGTACGTCGGCCAGCCGGGTGAGCGCCGGCACGATCAGGTCTCCAATCAACGCCTTCGCTGCCTCGGCCTGTGGCCATGCGGTCGGGCTGCGGACGAAAGCACCAAACCAGGGCAGCTTCTCCACCGGCCCCTGCGTCACCGCCCTCATGTTCGCCTCGGCGCGCGCAAGCACCACCTTCGGGTAGCGGAAGCCGCGCGCCCGGCCATAGCAGATGGAAGTCGCGCAGGTCGTCCAGTTCGCGGCGCAGCAGAGCGGCATCCGCACGCTCGCGTGAGGTGGCGGGCACCTTGGTGGCATCCAGCTGCGCGATGAAGGCCAGCACCTCGCCGTGGCGGCGCTCGTGGTCTTGCGGCGCCTCGCGGAACATGACCGGATCCGATGTCTTCACGCCGGCGATGAACGCCGTCAGCGGGAACTCGTGACACTGCCATGCCCAGAAACGCTCTGCGAGCGCCTTGATCGTCACTGCTTCAGCCCAGAAACGCTCTGCGAGCGCCTTGATCGTCACTGCTTCAGACATGGCTTCGCGCCCCTTCGATTGTCTTCATTAACTGCATCAGGTTGCCGCCGAGAATGGCCGTGAGCGCCCCGTCGTCGTAACCCCAAGCCATCAGTATCGTCACGATCTCTGTGAGCTGTTCGGGCGGCACGAAACTGCCACCCAGGTCGTAGCCGAGACCCGGGGGGAAGGTGTGCTTCATCTTCTCGATGTATTCATCGACTTCCTGTCGGTCGAACACGTAATCCAGCGCGATGTTGACGTGCCGCGGCCCGACCAATTGGACGACATGGTCGATGTGCCGCGCATAGGTCTCGCTGGCGATGTCGTTGGCGCCGAGGAAGATGCCGACGCCGTTGATGCCGACCAGCCCGCCAGTGGCGGCGCATGCGCGTATCAGCTCGTCCGGGATATTGCGCGGGTGTTCGCGCAGCGCTGAACAGTTGCTGTGAGAGAAGATGACTGGCTTGCTGGCGTACTCGATGGCCTCATGCGCCGTCCGGTGGCCGGTGTGGCTGACGCACACACCCATGCCCACCCGCTCCATTTCGCGGATCACCGCGCGGCCGAAGTTGCTGAGGCCGGGATCGTGATCGTCCTGACAGCCGCCGCCGACTCGGTTGTTGCGGTTGTAAGCCATGGCCATCCACCAGACACCGAGGTCCCGATACTGATCCAGTGGCGAAGGCTGGCGACCATGCGTACGTGTGCCTCAATGTCCTGCTCGCCGAAACCTGCATTGAGCATCACCACATCGAAGCCAGCGCGCCGGTGGCGCTCCAGCTGTGGCAGGAAGCCTGTGTCAAGTGGCCTCAGCGGCATGCAGGCGTGGTTGTCCCACACCAACGTCGTGTCAATCAAGGAACGGGCGCGTGATTCAAGTTCGGTTCGATCCATGGATCGAACCATAGTGAACTGTTCGCTCCTTGCATTAGCATGGTGCATCGGAATTTTAGGAGAGCGGACTTCATGGCTGCGACAGCTCGAGACACGGTTCCCCACCCACTCGACTGGGACGCGGAATGGCAGCGCGCTTCCGCCAATGGCGGGGCCAAAGCAATCTCGCGCAACATCATGCGTACCGTGTTCGCTGAGCCAGGCAGCGGCACAGCAGACCTGATCCGGCTCGACGACGATGCCATGGTCAACGTACTGAACTGCGTGCTCCCGCAGTCGGTGCGCTGGCCCTATCAGGCCGAGGAGCCTGTCATCATGCTACGCGCCTCACTGGCCTGCGACGTGTCCTTTCGCCACGGCCCCTCGGCGCCGATTGTCTTCAAGCGGCCGGAGGTGCTGCTGGCCTGCCTGCCGCAAGGCGTCACGCTGACAGCCGACGTGATGGGCGGCTCGCGCCAACAGGGTTTGATCGCGAACTTCCGCGCCGAGACCTTCGCCAAGCGCTTCGGGTTGTTGGAGAGCGAGCTGCCGCTGGCGGTACGCGAGGTGGTGCATGGCGCCACCGATGTGGTGCGCCTGTCCTCTTTTCCGGTCGACCCGCGCATCGCTGCCTTGCTCGCCGATACGCGGGACAGCCGCCTGCCGGGCGAACTGCGGACGATGCAGGTCGCCGGCCGCCTGACCGAGTTGATCGCCTTCGCCCTCGAGG
>JAPLSI010000126.1 GCA_026398715.1 Gammaproteobacteria bacterium | reverse complement strand
GTCGGCGCCCCAGCGGATCGCCCAGACCAGCTTTTCCACTTCCTCGGCGATGCCGGAGGAAACCGCGGAATTGCCGATGTTCGCGTTGACCTTGGTCAGGAAGTTGCGGCCGATGATCATCGGCTCGAGTTCCGGGTGGTTGATGTTGGCCGGGATGATGGCGCGGCCGCGCGCAACTTCGCTGCGCACGAATTCGGGCGTGATCGCCTTCTGGATGTTGGCGCCGAAACTTTCGCCCGGATGTTGCACCAGCAGGTGCGCTTCGCGGATGGCGTCCATGCGCTGGTTTTCGCGGATGGCGATGAACTCCATCTCCGGCGTGATGATGCCCCGGCGCGCGTAATGCATCTGCGAGACGTTCATGCCCGACTTGGCGCGGCGCGGATGGCGAAGATGGGCGAAGCGCACCGGGTCCAGGCGCGTATCGGTTTCGCGGCCGCGGCCGAATTCGGAACTGAGCGCGCCCAGCACTTCGCTGTCGCCGCGTTCCTCGATCCACTTCGCGCGCAAAGCGGCCAAGCCGGCGCCCAGGTCGATGGTGGCATCGGGATCGGTGTAGGGGCCGGACGTGTCGTACACGCTGAAGGGCGCGTTGAGTTCGGTGCCGAAGGTCTTGGGCGTATTGGCCAGCGCGATCTCGCGCATCGGCACGCGGATGTCGGGGCGCGAGCCCTCGATATAGACCTTCTTCGAGCCGAGGATCGGCTGGACGACGGATTCGGAAAGTTCCTGCGCCTGGCGGAGCAGATCGGTGGGCTGGGCATTCATGGCATTCGTCCTCGAAGAACGAAGCGGCGGCACCGGAGCACGAGCAGCGCCCGGCTTCGAAGCTCCCTACGCCGGGGTAAGCCGGATCAGGTTCGAAGGGTATTTCTCAGCCCAGCCCGTTCAGGCCCGGCACCCCCGCTTCACAAGGCGCTATTTCATCATGTTTGCGCTCGCCCTGCTCGCCGGGCGCTGGAGACTCCGCCCGCCGGATCGGATCAGGCCTTGCGCAGGCGCAACGCGTTGGCGACCACCGACACCGAACTCAGGCTCATCGCCAGCGCGGCGATCATCGGCGACAGCAGCAGGCCGAAGGCCGGGTACAGCACGCCGGCCGCCAGGGGCACGCCCAGGCTGTTGTAGAGCAAGGCGAAGCCGAGGTTCTGCTTCATGTTGGCGACGGTCGCTTCTGAAAGCGCGCGGGCGCGGGCAATGCCGCGCAGGTCGCCCTTCACCAGGGTCAGTTGCGCGCTCGACATCGCGACATCCGTGCCGGTGCCCATGGCGATGCCGACATCCGCCGCCGCCAGTGCAGGCGCGTCATTGATGCCGTCGCCAGCCATGGCAACGTGGCGGCCTTCCGCCTTCAGGCGGGTCACCATCGCCAGTTTGTCCTCGGGGCGAACTTCGCCGTGGACCTCGTCGATGCCGAGCGACTTTCCCACTGCTTGCGCCGTGGTGGCGCCATCGCCGGTGGCCATGATGATCCTCACGCCTGCGTCGCGTAGTTCGGCGAGCGCGTCCGCCGAACTTTCCTTGATGGGGTCCGCAACGCTCAACAGGCCGGCGAGACGGCCATCAACGGACAGGAACATCACGCTGGCACCGACGCTGCGACGCTCTTCCGCCTGGGCTTGCAGGACGGAAACATCGACGCCCAGGTTTTTCATCAGCACCGTATTGCCCAGCGCGACGGCCTTCGAGTCCACGCGTCCGTGCACGCCGATGCCGGTGTCGGAGTTGAATTCGTCGGCTTTCGCCAGTGGAAGGTTCCTGGATCGCGCCTCGCTGACGATGGCGGAGGCGAGCGGATGTTCGCTGCCCTGGTCGAGGCTGGCGGCAAGCCGCAGCACCTCGTCCTCGGTGAAACCGTCGGCCGCGACGATGCGATCGAACGTCGGCCGGCCCAGCGTCAGCGTGCCGGTCTTGTCGACGATCAGCGTGTCGATCCTGCGCAGCGTCTCGATCGCCTCGGCGTCGCGGAACAATACGCCGGACGACGCGCCGCGACCGGTGGCGACCATGATCGACATCGGCGTCGCCAAGCCCAGCGCGCACGGGCAGGCGATGATCAGCACCGACACCGCACTGAGCACGGCAAACACCCACGAGGGTTCGGGGCCGAACAGGCCCCAGGCGAAGAAGGTCAGCACGGCGATGGCGAGCACCGCCAGCACGAACCAGAACGAGACCGCGTCGGCCATGCGCTGCATCGGCGCGCGCGAGCGCTGCGCCTGCGCAACCATCTGCACGATCTGCGCCAGCACGCTGTCGTCGCCCACGCGCGTGGCTCGAATGACCAGCGCGCCGGCGACATTCATCGTGGCGCCGATCACCTTGTCGCCAACGTCCTTGGCAACCGGCATCGACTCGCCGGTCAGCAGCGACTCGTCGATGTTGGAACGGCCTTCGAGCACTTCGCCATCGACGGGCACCTTTTCGCCGGGCCGCACGCGCAGGCGATCGCCCACCTGCACCTGGTCGAGTGGCACGTCCGTTTCGGTTCCGTCAACGGCGAGGCGACGCGCGGTTTTAGGCGCCAGCTTCAACAGTGCGCGGATGGCGGCCGAGGTTTTCGACCGAGCCCGCAGTTCCAGCAACTGGCCAAGCAAGGTCAGCGAAACAATCACTGCGGCCGCCTCGAAATACACGCCGACCTGGCCGTGCACATGGAAGGCAGCCGGAAACAGATCCGGCGCCAGGGCTGCCGCCAGGCTGTAGCCATACGCCGAACCGACGCCGATCCCGATCAGCGTCCACATGTTGAGATTGCCGGTGCGCAGCGACTGCACACAGCGCACGAAGAACGGCCAGCCAGCCCACAGCACCACCGGCGTGCTCAACACCATTTCGATCAGCACCCGGGTTCGCGGATCGGGCGTGGTGAGCTGATGGCCGAACATCGCCAGCACCAACACCACCACGGACAGGGGCAGCGTCCACCAGAAGCGCCGGCTGAAATCGATCAACTCGTGGTTGGGTTCGTCGTCCTCGGCCGGCATCAGCGGTTCCAGCGCCATGCCGCAGATCGGGCAGGCGCCGGGCGCGTCGCGGATGATTTCCGGATGCATCGGGCAGGTGTACTGGCGAGCGGACGGACTGGCCGAGGCCATCGTGGGCGGCTCGATGGCAGGCGCGGGCAAAGGCGCGTGGGCGTGCGCCGCCACCGGCGACGGCGCGGGCTGCAGGAACTTCGCGGGATCGGCCTTGAATTTTTCCAGGCAACGCGACGAACAGAAATGGAAACCCTGCCCGGCGTGTTCGTGGCTGAAACGCGCCGTTGCCGGATCGACGTCCATGCCGCAGACCGGGTCTTTCACCTTGCCGTGGCCAGTGGGGGAAGGGTGATGGTCCATGGTTCGGGAGTTCCAAAGACGCTGCCGCCGGGAAACCCACCATACGCCGCAGCGCAGGCTTGGTAGTAACGCCGCGCGCGGCGGTTCACGCCCGGTTCGCGAACCGGGCCGGCACCTGGACCGGGGGAGGGAGCCAGGAGTGCCGGCCGGCCGCGAAATCCGGCACCGCGCGCGGGACGCACGCGGTGCGTTGATTCATTCGTGATCGGGGCTGGGAATGCGGAACCACGCCGCGTACAGCGCCGGCAGGAACAGGATGGTCAATGCCGTCGCGACGATCAGGCCGCCCATGATCGATACTGCCATCGGCCCGAAGAAGACGCTGCGCGACAGCGGAAACATCGCGAGCACGGCGGCCAGCGCGGTCAGTACGATGGGCCGGAATCGCCGCACGGTCGCGTCGATGATGGCCTGGTGCGGTGCCTGCCCTGCAGCGATGTCCTGGTCGATCTGGTCCACCAGGATCACCGAGTTGCGCATGATCATTCCCGACAGCGCGATCGTGCCCAGCATCGCCACGAAGCCGAACGGCACGCGGAAGATCAACAGGAAGGCGGTCACGCCGATCAGGCCGAGCGGCGCGGTCATCCACACCATCAGCATGCGGCGGAAACTGCGCAACTGCACCATCAGCAAAGTGGTCACGACCAGCACGAACAACGGCACGCCCGCCGCCACCGACTTCGATCCACGCGTCGAGTCCTCGACCGTGCCGCCCGTCTCGAGCTGGAATCCCGGCGGCAGTTCCGCCCGGATGCCTTCAAGCGTCGGTAGGATCTGCGCGGTGACCGTCGGTGGCGTGATGTCACCGTAGATGTCGGCGCGCACGTTGATGCTCGGCAGCCGGTTGCGATGCCAGACGATGCCTTCCTCCATGCCGTATTCGAGCGTGGCTATTTGCGACAAGGGCACGCTGCGACCGGAGTCGGTCGGCACCGCCAGGCTGCCGAGCAGCGACAGGCGTGTGCGTTCTTCCTCGGGTCCGCGCAACAGGATCTCGATCAGCTCATTGCCTTCGCGGAAGGTGCTGACGGTGCTGCCAGACAACGAGCCGCGAAGGAACTGGGCAAGCTGCGCCGAATTCACGCCCAGCGCGCGGGCGCGATCCTGGTCCAGCGTGAGGCGCACGACTTTGCTGGGCTCGTCCCAGTCGAGGTTGACGTTGTCCACGTTCGGATTGGCGCGAACCTTGGCCGCGACTTCCTGGGCGATGCGACGCACTTCATCGAGGTGCTCGCCTGAAACGCGGAACTGGATCGGGAAGCCGACCGGCGGACCATTCTCGAGGCGGAGCACGCGTCCCTGCAGGTCCGGGAAGTCCTTCGCCAGGGTTTCTATCACCCAGTGGCGCACTTGTTCGCGCTCTTCCACGTTGCGGGTGAGCAACACGAACTGCGCGAAGTTGGACTGCGGCAATTTCTGGTCGAAGGGAAGATAGAAGCGCGGCGATCCGGTGCCGACGTAAGCGACATAGTTTTCGAGGTCCTTGCGCTTGGCCAATTCAGCCTCGAAGCGCTTGGTCGCCGCTTCCGTGGCGATCAGCGACGAGCCTTCCGCCAACTCCAGGTCCACTACCAGTTCCAGGCGCGTGGACGAGGGGAAGAACTGCTGCGGCACGAAACGGAACAGGGCAATAGACGCGGCGAAGGCGAATACCGTCAATCCGATCACCTTCACGCGGTTGCGCACGCACCAGGCGATCCAGCCGCGCAGCTTGCGATAGAACGGCGTGCCGTAGGTGTCGTGGTTGTGGCCGTTGCCGTCGGGCGCGACGAGGGTGGCGAGCCAGCGTGGCAATACCAGCGCGAGTCGCTGCCGGAACAAGGTCCAGCCGCCATTGGTCTTTTGCTTGTGCAACTGTTCGGCGTCCGGCAACAGGCGATCGCCCAGGAAGGGAATGAAAACCACTGCGGCGATCCAGCTGAGCAGCAGTGCAATCGTCACGACCTGGAAAATGGACCGCGTGTATTCGCCGGTGCCCGACTGCGCGGTGGCGATCGGCAGGAAGCCGGCCGCAGTCACCAGCGTGCCGGTGAGCATCGGGAAGGCCGTGCTGGAATATGCGAAGCTGGCGGCACTGAGGCGGTCCAGGCCCTGCTCCATCTTCACCGCCATCATCTCCACGGCGATGATGGCGTCGTCCACCAGCAGGCCCAGCGCCAGGATCAGCGCGCCGAGTGAGATCTTGTGCAGGCCGATGTTGAAGTAGTACATCGCCGCGAAGGTCATCGCCAGCACCAGCGGGATGGACAACGCCACCACCAGGCCCGGTCGCTTGCCCAGCGAGAAGAAGCTCACCACCAGCACGATCAGCACGGCTTCCGACAGCGAGCGGACGAATTCAGCGACCGAATCACGCACGGCCGACGGCTGGTCGGAGACCTTGTGCAGCTTCATGCCCACCGGCAGGGTCTTCTGCAGGCGCGCGAATTCCTTGTCCAGGCTCTTGCCCAGGCCGATGATGTCGCCGCCGCCCTTCATCGACACCGCGATGCCGATGGAGTTTTCGCCCAGGAAACGCATGCGCGGCGCCGCGGGATCGGCGAAGCCCCGCTTCACGGTGGCCACGTCCCCGAGGCGGAACGAACGCCCGGCTGCGCGGATCGGGAAGTTGCGGATCTCGTCCACGGTCTTGAAGCCGCCGCTGACCCGCAACTGCACGCGGTCGGTGCTGGTCTCGAAGAAGCTGGTCGCGACGACGGCATTCTGCGCGTCCACGGCCTGCTGCACGGCCTGCATCGGAATACCCAGCGTGGCCAGCTTGGTATTGGACAGCTCGATCCAGATCTTTTCTTCCTGCAGGCCGATCAGGTCGACCTTGGCGACGTCCTTCACGCGATGCAGGTCGAGCTCGATGCGCTCGGCGTAGTCCTTCATCGTGGCGTAGTCGAAGCCCTCGCCATTCAACGCGTAGATGTTGCCGAAGGTGTCGCCAAACTCGTCGTTGTAGAACGGGCCGACGACGCCCGCGGGCAGCGTATGGCGGATATCGCCGACCTTCTTGCGAACCTGGTACCACAGCGCGGGGATGTCGCGCGAATGCAGCGAATCCTCGGCCATGAATTGCACGAGTGATTCGCCCGGGCGCGAATAGGACCGGATGAATTGGTATTCACCGGTCTCCATCAATTTCTTTTCGATGCGATCGGTGACCTGCCGCCCCACTTCCTCGGCGGTCGCGCCGGGCCAGAAGGTCCGCACCACCATGATCTTGAAGGTGAAGGGCGGGTCTTCCGACTGGCCCAGCCGCTGGTAGCTGAAGATGCCGATGACGGCCAGCACGATCATGATGAAAAGTACCAGGGTCTTGTTGCGCAAGGCCCAGGCGGAAAGGTTGAATTGGCTCATGGCCGCCTCAGTTGCCCGAGGGCTTTGCAGAAGCCGCGGCGCCGGCCAGTCGGACCGGGCGATTGTCGCGGTCGATCGGCGCGATCTTCTCGCCCTCCAGGACCAGGTGGGCCCCGGCAGCGACCACCCAATCCGTCGGCGTCAGGCCCGACTGGATCGGCACGCCATCTTCGCCAAAGGCGCCGGTGCGGACCGGCGTCAGGCGCAGCCTGGAGGTCGCCGGGTCAACCACCCATACCGCCGGGCGCCCCTTGGACTGCGTGAGCGCCGACAGCGGCAGGCGCATGCCCGATCCGGTCGCGGTCTGCGCGTACACGCGCGCACTCTGCCCCAGTTCGACCGGCGCACCGGCCGTGTCGAAACCAACGCGCGCCAGGAAGGTGCGGGTCTGCGCATCGGCGGATGGCGAAATTTCGCGCAGCTTGCCGGGAAAGCGCTTGCCGGGCTCGGCCCACAATTCGACGGCAAGGTCGCGGCCGACCGGGAAGCGGCCGATGCTTTGCTCGGGCACGCTGATCACCACTTCGCGTTCGCCATCCACGGCCAGCACGAATACCGCCTGCCCTGCCGCGACGACCTGTCCCGCTTCGGCCAGTCGCTGGGCGATGACGCCATCGCTGGGCGCCCGCAGGACGGCGTAAGCCACCTGGTTGCCCGATGCCGACAGCTGGGCACGGGCCTGGCGAACGCGCGATTCCGCGGCTCGCAGGCCAGCCACGCGATTGTCGTAAAGGGACCGGCTGACCAGTTGCTTGTCGACGAGGTTCTTGTAGCGCTGCAATTCGGACTGGGCCAGCGCGAGGTCGGCCTGGGCCGACGCCAGCGCGGCGCGATCAGCTTCCGATTGCAGCCTGACGTCGGCCGGGTCGAGTTCGGCCAGGGCCTGTCCCGCCTTCACCCGTGCCCCGGCGTCCACCAGCCGGCGAGAAATCTTTCCGCCGATGCGGAAGGCCAGCTGGGGTTCTTCGCGGGCATGCACCTCGCCGGCAAAGGCTTCGTAACCGAGGTCGCCACTGCTGGCCTGCACGACCAGCACGGGCCGCACTTCAACGGGCGCGGGATCGTCGCCGCAGGCGGAAAGCGACAGCGCCAGGGCGAGCGGCCAGAGGGCGCGGAGGGGACGGGAGACCAGGGACATGAGTAGGCCATGAATAGTGAACCGGTGGGTACACTATCATTATCAAACCAGTTGGTTCAATAATAGGCGCATGAATTCTTCTGCCCTGCCCCCGAACCCCGCCCCCGGCCGCCCCAAGGACATGGAAAAGCGCACCGCCGTCCTTGAGGCGGCCATGGCGCTGTTCCCGTCCCGCGGCTACGACGGCGTCAGCATGGACGCCATCGCCCAGGCGGCGGGCGTGTCCAAGCTGACTGTTTACAGCCACTTCGCCGACAAGGAAGCCTTGTTCGCCGCAGCGGTCACCGAATGCTGCGCGCAGCTGCTGCCGCATCAGTTGTTCGTGCCCGACCCGGGGCTGCCCGTGGCCGAGGCCCTGTTCCAGATCGCCCGGCCCTTCGTGGACCTGATGATGGACGAGCGCGCGATCAGCCTGCACCGGGTAATGATCAGCCAGGCCGGCCAGGACCAACGGCTCACCGAAGTATTCTTCGGCGCTGGCCCGCGCGCCATCCTCCTGGAAATGGAATCGTTCCTGCAGGAGTCCGGCCGGAGCGGCTACCTGCGCGTGGCCGACCCGGCCCGGGCCTCGGAACATTTCTTCTGCCTGCTGAAGGGCCTTGGCCACATGCGCGTGCTGGTCGGGCTTTCCGCGCCGCCCACCAGCGAGCAGCGAGATGCCCACGTGCGCGAGGTGGTCGACGTCTTCCTGCGCGCCTTTGCGCCCGAGGCGCCGTGACTAGCGGCCCGGTTACTTCTGGCACTACGTGGACCACCGGTCCGCACGCGATCCTGTGCGGGACGATTTTTTACGATGGTGGCGCGGCAGGCTTACAATTGTCGGCCCTGTGCTCCACGGACCCCTTGCAGCCATGTCGATGAACTTTGACCAAGCCCGCTTCGCGATGATCGAACAACAGGTGCGTCCCTGGGATGTACTCGATCCGCGCGTGCTGGACGCATTGATGGTCGTGCATCGCGAGGATTTCGTCGTGCCCAGCCAGCGCCAGCTGGCGTTCGCCGACCTGCCGCTGCCGCTTGCCCATGGCGAAGTGATGATGAAACCGGTGGTCGAGGGCCGAATGATGCAAGCCCTGCTGCTGGAGCCCAGCGATGAAGTGCTGGAGATCGGCACCGGCTCGGGCTTCGTTACGGCCTGCCTGGCACGGCTGGCGCGCGCAGTGACCAGCATCGACATCCATCCCGATTTCACCGAGTCCGCGGGCCAGCGCATCGCCGCGGCCGGCATCAACAACGTCCGCCTGGAAACCGCCGATGCACTGTCCTGGCAGCCTGGCCGCCAGTTCGATGCCATTGCCGTCACGGCGGCCGTCGGCATCATTCCGGAAGTCTTCACCGACTGGCTCAAGCCAGGCGGCCGCCTGTTCGTTATCCATGGCCTTTCGCCGGTACAGGAGGCGGTACGCATCACGCGTCACGCCGACTCATTGCAGACGGAAAGCCTGTTCGAAACCGATGTCCCCTACCTGCATGGCGCCGAGCCGGTGCCGCACTTCACCCTCTGAACACGGGAAACCCCATGTCCATCCGACTCCACCCCCTGTCCCTCGCCCTGATCATCGCCGGTTTTTCGGCCCAGGCCTCCGCCACCGACCTGGTGCAGGCATACGATCTCGCGCGCCAGAGCGACCCGCAGTTCTCCGCCGCCGAGGCGCAGAAGAACGCCACGGGTGAAGGCATCGTCCAGTCGCGCGCTGCGCTGCTTCCGCAGGTAACCGCAGACGCCACTTACGGCACCGGCAACTCGAGCAGCAGCGGCAACCAGGTGTTTGCCGGCAACCCCACCGGCGTCAATTCCACGTACTCGGAAAGCAGCAGCCGCAGCTCCGGCGTGAACGTCCGCCAGACCATCTACGACCACGCCAACTACACCCGGCTCGGCGCCAGCCGCGCCCGCGCACGCGGCGCCGAGGCCGATTACGATTCGGCCGCCGATGCATTGATCGTTCGCGTCGCGGATGCCTACTTCAACGTGCTGACCGCCATCGAGACACTGGCGTCCTCGCGCGCTGAAGAACGTTCGGTGAAGC
This sequence comes from Gammaproteobacteria bacterium, assembly GCA_026398715.1. Next base: position 10,514 of record JAPLSI010000126.1, on the reverse strand, counting down.
GCCAGCTCGACCAGGCCGAAAAGCGCCTCGAAGTCGGCCTCGCCCCGATCACCGACGTGCATGAAGCCCGCGCCCGTTTCGACAGCGCTCGCGCCAACGCCATCCTGCAGGCGACCGCACTGGAAGACGCCTACGAAGCCCTGGCCGAAACCACCGGCGAGCGCCTGACCAACCTCAAGGGCCTGGCCGCGGACTTCCGTCCGGAGAACACCGACACCAAGACCATCGAAGAATGGGTGGCGATCGCGCTGGCCTCCAACCCGACCCTCAAGTCTCGCGCCGAGTCCCTGGCCGCCGCAGAAAAGGACGTGTCCACGGCGCGCGCTGCGCATTACCCGACCCTGTCGGCGACCGCCAGCTACGGCGACGACGCCAGCTGGGGCGAGAGCCGTCGCCGTTCGCCCCTTCCGGAATCCCTGAGCGAATTCGGCAACTCCAGCACCGGCCCGCGCTACGGCATCACGCTTTCGGTGCCGATCTTCAGCGGCTTCGCCACGCAATCGCGCGTGCGCCAGGCCTTGTACACGCGTGACGCCGCCGCCGACCAGCTCGAGCAGCAGAAGCGCGCCATCACCCGCGCCACCCGCGGCGCGTATCGCAACCTGATCTCCGGGCAGGCCGAAGTCGAAGCGCGTCGCCTGGCCGTCGTCTCGGCGCAGGCCGCGTACGAAGCCGGCGAAGCGGGCCTTGAAGTCGGCACGCGCACCATCGTCGACGTGCTGATCGCACAGCAGCAACTGTTCCTGGCGCAGCGTGAATTCGCCCGCGCCCGCCATGCCTACCTGGTCAACGTGCTCCGCCTGAAGCAGGCCGCAGGCATCCTGGAAGCAAGCGACCTGGAAGCGGTCAACCGCTCGCTGGTTGCCGACGCCGACGCCGCCCTGCAGACCAGCGACCGCAGCGAGTAATGGCGGTCCGGCGCTAAGGCGCCGGAAGCGTTCCCGCCTGCGCGCTGCGCAGGCTCGGTTCGAGCAATTGCAACGTGCGCGCCAACGCACCGCGTTCCGCGGCGATCCGGCTTCGGCCGGCGTCGCCACGGCGGATTCGCTCTGCCGGATGGCGGAATTGTTCCCCGAGTTTCTTCGCCAGCGAGGCGGCATCGCCTACTCGCTGCACGGCGCCGACTGCTGCCAGCAGGTCGGTGATGTCCTGGAAATTGAAAGTATGCGGGCCGACCAGCGCGGGAATTCCCAGCGCCGCGGGTTCAAGCACGTTGTGACCGCCGATCTCCTGCAGGCTGCCGCCGACGAAGGCGACGTCCGCTGCGGCGAAGAAAGACATCAACTCGCCCAGGGTATCGACCACGAAGATGTCGGTATCGGCATTGGGCAGTCCTTCGTTGCGACGCGATGCGACCTTGAAGCCCGCCCTCGCGGCATCGCCGGCCACGGCAGCGAATCGTTCCGGATGGCGCGGCGCCCATAGCAAGAGCGCGCGCGGAAATTGCGCCTGCAGTAATCGATGCGCCTGGCGCACGATCTCTTCTTCTTCCGGATGGGTGCTGGCGGCGATCCATACGGGGCGGTCACCCCAGGTCTCACGCCATCGCCGGCCTTGCTCGGCAACGCCCTCGGGCAGCGGCAGGTCGTACTTGAGGTTGCCGGTGACCTGGATGGCGGACTCCGGCGCGCCGAGCTTGCGATAGCGCTGCGCGTCGGCATCGGATTGCGCAGCGATCACGCCCACGCCCGACAACGCACCCCGCACCAGGCGCGCGATCGGCCGATAGCCGCGCAGCGACCGCTCCGACAGGCGCGCATTGGCAATGACCAGCGGCACGCCCCTGGCCTTGAGCTCCTCGAACAGGTTCGGCCAGATCTCCGTCTCCATCACCAGCGCCAGCCGCGGCTGGAAGTGGTCAAGGAAATTTCGTACCGCGCCGGGCAGGTCGTAGGGCAGGTACACATGACGCACGCTGTCGCCCCACAGCGCGCGCACGCGCGCCGAGCCGGTGGGCGTCGTCGTCGTTACCAGGATGGGACGGCCCGGCATTCGCTCGCGCAGCGCGGCGACCAGGGGCGCGGCGACATTGACCTCGCCGACCGACACCGCGTGGATCCAGAGACAGCTGTCGAGGCCGTCGCCACGATACAGGGCGAAACGTTCGCTCCAGCGATCGAAGTACTCGCGCTGGCGCAGGCCTCGCCAGATCAGGTAGTACAACGAAATCGGCAGCGCGACGCGGATGACCAGGGAATACAGGCCGCGCATTGCGCGATAGCCGAACGGTTCTTGCATGGGCGCAGGATAGCCGAGACCGCTAGAATCCGTACGTGACCGACCCCAGCCCCGCGCCCCCGCTGTCCCCGCGCCAATGGCCAGCCTGGCTGGGCATCGGCCTGGGATACCTGATCGCCTACCTGCCCTGGTCGCTGGCACGCGCCGTCGCGCCGATGCTGGGCTGGCTGATGCGCCAGCTGATGGTGTCGCGGCGACGGGCCGCCGAAATCAACCTCGCGCTGGCCTTCCCCGAACTCGACGACGACCAGCGCGCCCGACTGTTGCGTGCGCACTTCCGTTCCCTGGGCATGTCGGTATTCGAATTCCTGCGTGCCTGGTGGGGTCCGCTGGCACCGGTGGATCGCGGCTTCGAGGTGCAGGGACTGGATCATGTCGAACGGGCACGGGCCGGCGGCCGCGGCATCATCCTGATCTCGCCGCACTTCACCACGCTTGAGATCTGCACGCGACTGTTGTGCCGGTACGTACCGGTGTCGGGCATGTATCGCCCGCATGATTCCGAGGCGCTCGATTGGGCGGTGCGCCGCGGCAGGCTGGGCCACGCCACCGCGATGTTCGCCCGCGACGAATTGCGCCCCGCCATCCGCCACCTCAAGAACGGCGGCGTGTTGTGGTTCGCGCCGGACCAGGAAACCCGCCGTGGCGACAGCGTCTTCGTGCCCTTCTTCGGGCAACCGGCGTGGAGCCTGACGTCCACGCACGCCATGGCCCGGCTCAGCGGCGCGAAGGTATTGCCGCTGTTCCACGAGCGGCGCGAGGACGGCAGCTACCGGGTCGAGATCGGCGCGCCGCTGGAAGATTTTCCCGGCAAGGATGCACACGCCGACACCGCCCGCGTGATGGCGCTGATCGAGGCACAGGTGCGCCGCGTGCCAGCGCAATACCTGTGGATCCACAAGCGCTTCAAGACCCAGCCCGATGGCCGGCCGTCGCCCTACGCCTGATCATCCATAGACCGGGGGCTCGCCCGGCGGACGCGTCTTGAAGCGGCGATGCACCCACAGGTATTGCCCGGGATGCTCGCGCACGACACGCTCGAGCTCGCGCATGTAGATGGCCGCGGATTCGGCCGGCGGCGCATCCAGCCAGCCCGACCAGGCCGCCTCGATCCGAAGGTGATAGCGGCCGTCTTCGGCCCGATGGAACCAGAAGGGCAACATTCGCGCGCCGCTGCGGCGCACGAGCTCCGCGGTACCGGTAAGCGTGGCCGCCTGGATGCCGAAGAACGGCACGAAGGCGTGCTGGTAGTTGAAGTCCTGGTCGGCCGAATAGACCACCCATTCGCCCGCTTGCAGGCTTCGCAGCAGGCCGCGCACGTCCTTCTTCGCCAAGGTCGCGCCGAAGATGCGTTGCCGCGCGCGTTCGAACATCGCCTCGATGCAAGCCGAGTTGTGCCGCCGCACCACGCCGCGCACGGCGCCGCCTGTGGCGCGCTTGAGCAACCAGGCGGCCAGCTCCGTCTGCGTGAAATGGCCGGTGAACAACAGCACGCCCTGTCCTGCGTCCTTCGCCGCCTGCAGGTGCTCCAGCCCTTCGATGCGAACCGCGTCGCGCAATCGCGAATCGGGCGCATACCAGGCGCGCAACAATTCGAATCCCCCCATCAGCGTCTCGCGCAGGTTTTCGCGCAGCAGCCTGCGCTGCGCCGCGGCATCGAGCCCGGGGAACGCAAGCGCGATGTTGATGCCGGCGACGCGTCGGCGTTCCGCCATCAAGGGCAACAGCAGCCACGCCAGGAACGATGACATTGCCAGAAGCAATCGCTGCGGCAAACGGGCGATGCCGCGCGCGATCCATTCCAGGGGCACGGTCCCCAGGCAGCGCACTAGGACCGGTCCTGGCGCCCGGCTTCGAGCACCTTTGCGTATTTCAGGAAGGCGTAGAACGCCTGCGTACGCGCGGCGATGAAACCCGCCCAGCCATTGAGGAAGTAGCGCTTGCCCAGGTAGAAGCGCAGGAAGGCCACGCTGGGATACAGCACCAGGCGCAAGCCCAGCAAGCGCGGCTTGCGGCCGGCCTTGTACTGCACCAATCCGCTGGAATACCGGTTGATCTTGTCCACGCGAACGGCGAGCTCCGGCTCGCCGAAATGGCGAAACTCCGCGCCGATGTCGCGCACCGTGCCTCGCACTTCCGGCGCGGCATGCACGGGCACGGAATTCAGGCCGCCGCAGCTGCGCCGGAAAAGACGCAGTTGCCAGTTGGGGCGCGTCCATGGATGCGGCCAGCGCCAGAACAACCATTCGCGCCGCGGCAATCGATAGCCGTCGGCGCGCGGCGCCTGCAGCTCGGCTTCAATGACCGCGCGGCCGGAATCGGTGAGGGTTTCATCGGCATCGAGCAACAGCACCCAGTCATTCGCGGCTTTATCGATGGCCGACTGTTTCTGCAGCCCATAGCCCTTGAAAGGCTCGACGAAGACGCGCGCGCCGTGGCGTTCGGCTATCTCGCGGCTGGCATCGCCGGAGCCCGAATCGAGCACCACGATCTCGTCGCAGAACGCCAGGCTCGCCAGGCAATCGTGCAGCGTGCCCGCGTTGTTGAACGTAGTGACGACGCCGCTAATCGGTGGCCGGGGCATCGTCTTGCAACGCAAACAGTGAACCGGCGAACAAGGCGAGCAGCAACAGGAACACGCCGCCCCAGAAGGTCGAATAGAAAGCCAGGCTGGTGTTGAGCGGGAACACGGTCACCGCCAGGGCCAGCGCAGGAACCGCCGCACGCCGGCGGGCGCTCGGCAGCGACCAGCGCCAGGCGCGCCAGGCCAGCGCGAATCCCATCAGCCACAACAGCAAACCGATCAGACCGGTTTCGCTCAGGATCTCCAGCACGATCTGGTGCGCATGCAACGCGCCGGCCTGGCCATGGCTGAGCCAGAAATCATCACTGGACGCGTACTGCGCATAGGCGTCGCGGAAACCACGAATGCCCACGCCGTTCACCGGATGGTCCGCGATCATTCCGGTGGCGGCGCTCCAGATGCTCAGCCGGCCCGACAAGGCTTCGTCAAGGCCCGCGCGATCGCCGCTGAAGACGATGACCGTGCCGAGCAGCGTGGCGGTCGCGATCCAGCCCGGTGCATGGAATTTTTCCGCCGCCATTTCCAGTGCGAACGGCGACAGCGTGGCCAGCACCAGGCCAAGCTTGAGATTGTCGGCGCCGAAGATGCCGCTGAGCCGATCGGAGGAGTTGGCACCGCCCAGGCTGTAGCCGGTGACGGCCTGCACGACGCCGTCCAGCGACCAGAACAGGGTGATCATGCCCAGGCCGATGAACACCACGCGGCGTCCATCGCGTGGCCCGACCGCCATGGCCGTCAGCCAGAGGAAAGGCAGGTAGCGAAGATCAAGCAACACCTCGCGCCAGGCGCGCTTGCCGTCCACGGCGTCGATGGCGGAAAAGAATTCCGGCAGCCAGTAACAGAAGAACAGCGCAGTGATCAGCGCCCAGGCTTCGCGGCTGAGCAAGGCCGTGCCATGGTTGAAGCGACGGACCGACAGGATGGCCAGGCTCGCCAGCGCGCCCAGGCTCAGCACCGCCTCGGCAACGCCCACGGCCGGCCACAAGGCGACGAACGCGAGCACGACATAAGGGGTCCAGCGAAAGCCGGGGGGCTCAGGCAAGGAGTGATTCATAGACCTTCAGTGTTTGGGCTTGCATGGCTGCCAGGGACTGCGGGTTGATCGGGGGCGCGGGCCGCGGTTGGGCCAGGACCTTGAGTGTAGTGGCCAGCAGTGCTTCGCGGTCGCCCAGCGCCACCTGGCCTTCAGGGAAGAACTGTCCCAACAGCTCGCCCACCCCGCCGTGGTTCCAGCCCACCACCGGGGTTCCCGTGCACAGCGCCTCCACGACGGTACGACCGAAGGCCTCAGGCTTGGCCGACAGCTGCAGCACGAGGTCCGCCTGGCGATAGGCCGACACGACATCGTGCACAGGAGGGCTGATCTCGACGGCGTCGCCGACACCGAGCTTGGCTGCGATCGATTCGAGTTCGGCCACGTAGGCCTCGCGACCGGGCTCGCGCGTTCCCAGCAACCACAGGCGCGCATCGCAGCCCGCGGCGCGCAGGTCGGCGAGCAGGTTCAGCGCTGCTTCGTGCCCTTTCAATCGCGTGCCCCGGCCCGGCATCAGAAGGCGCTTGGGCCCGGCGCTCGCCGCCCGGCCCGCGGGAGACGGGCAGAACTGCGCAGCGTCGATGCCTCGCTCGATGATGACCAGCTTGGCCGGTTGGGTCACGGGCCAATGCGAGAGCACGTGCGCGCGGACCGATCCGGAAACGCAGATCACGCTCTCGCCGCGGGTCATGATCGAGGAGTACCAGCCCGGTGAATTGAGCCCATGCACCGTGGTGACGAAGTGGGGTCGTGGCGTTTTCAGGCCGCGCATCGCCAGCCAGGCCAGCCACGCCGGCAAGCGGGACCGGGCGTGCACGATGTCGGGTTGGTACTGCCTGATGATGCGGCGCAGGGTGAACACATGGCGCAGCGTGGCGAGCGACTTGCGGCCGATGTCGAGCTCGATGTGCTCGCTGCCAGCGCGTTGCAGCGGCTCCACCAGCCTGCCACCTGCAGACACGACCACCGACTGGTGCCCGGACCGCACCAGCGCCGCGGCGATCTCAAGGGTGGACCGTTCGACGCCGCCGCTGCCCAGCGCCGGCAACAGCTGAAGGACGGTCAGGCGGCTCATGGCGACGCGCAGGCCTTGATCGTCAGTCCTCGAGCACGAAAAGCGCGCCGCAATACGGGCAACGCGCCGAGCCGGTGGCCTCGACAGGCAGGTACACGCGCGGATGCGAGTTCCAAAGCGCCATCGCGGGCGTCGGGCAACTCAGTGGCAATTGCGCACGCTTGACCGTGTAGGTGAGCTCGGTGTTGGCCGGCTGGGGTTCGGTGCTCGACATGGCGGCTTCCGGCTTGGACGAGCCGCCATTTTACCCCGAGACCCCACCCGCCACACACGCGGCGGCTTACTTGGCCGGTGCGGCCTCCGGCTTGGGCTGCTGCGCCTCCATGGCGATGCGCAATTTCACCTCGTCGGAGGCCGCCTGCAGCAAGCCGTCGACGCCGAACTCGGAGCGCTTGATGGTGGTGGTGGCCTCGAAGCCCACGGCCGGCACCTTTCGCATCGGATGCATGCCGGCCTGGATGATGGTCACCTCGAAGACCACCGGACGCGTGACCCCGTGCAGGGTCATGTCGCCGGCGACCTTCAGCTTGTCCTTGCCCAGCACCGTTACCTGCTTGCTGGTGAAGCTGGCGGTGGGGAATTTTTCAGCATCAAAGAAATCGGGGCTGTTCAGATGCGTGTCGAGCTTGGGTACGCCGGTGCTGAGGCTCGACATGGGAATCTGCACGTCGATCGAGGACTTGGCCGGCTGTTCGGCATCGAAATCCAGCGTGCCGGTGACCTGGTTCAGGCGGCCGCCCAGATGGGCGTAACCCGCGTGCAGGTAGGTGAAATGCACCTGTGTGTGGTTGGCGTCGATGTTGTATTTGGCGGCAACGGCCGGGCCGGACAATGCCAGGCCGAGCAACAGGGGAAGGATCAGGCGCTTCATCGAATTCTCCGGGACATTGTTCAAATCCAATCATTGCAGAGTTGTGGTGCAGGCGGTGTGGAAGCCGCGCCGACGCCCCGCAGCCCAGCTGGTAAGCTCGGCAGCCGTGCCTACCCCGACCCCGCCGCCGAGCCTCGACCACGATTCCTGCTGGGCCTTGCACGACGGCGCCGCAGGCAATCGCCGCCAGGCGCTGGCCCTCGCCCAGGCACTCGGCCTTCCGGCGAAGGAATGGTCGCTGCACGCCGGAGCCCCGGCGCGCTGGTTCGCGCCGCGCAGATGGCCCGGCTTCGATTCGGCGTTCGGCGAAGAATTTTCCCAGGCCATCGGCAAGCATCCACCGTCGCTGGCAATCGGCTGCGGACGGCTCGCCGCACTGGCCACCCGCCAGGCGCGCGACGCCGGCGCACGCGCCATCCAGATCCTGGACCCGCGCATCGACACCCGGCATTGGGACCTGGTGATTGCCCCCGCACACGACCAGTTGCGCGGCGACAACGTGATCGAATTGCTGGGCAGCCTGAATCCCGTGGATGCCGCGTGGCTCGCGCAGGCACGCGAGCAGGCGCCCGACCTGGGCAGCCTGCCGCAGCCCCGAACGGCCGTGCTGATTGGCGGGCCCACCCGCGCGACCCGATTCGATCGCGGTGCGCTGGAAGTGATGCTGGCGAAACTCGAACTGATGCTGGCGCGGGAGGGTGGCAGCCTGGTCATCTGCGGGTCGGGCCGCACGCCGCGCGAGTTGGCTGCGCTCCTGCGGGCCCGCTACGCCGGTGACGGGCATCGCGTGTGGATGGATGCGAGCGACGGCGCCAATCCCTATGCCGGCGCGCTGGGTTGGGCCGATCGAATCGTCGCTTCACCCGATTCGGTGAACATGGTTTCCGAGGCGTGCGCCACGGCGCTGCCGGTGTTCGTTGCCGAGCCAACCCGCGCCACCGGCCGGGTGCGGCGATTCCTGGAATCGCTCGAGTCTATCGGCCGCATTCGTGCGCAACTCGGCGGGCTGGAAAACTTTACTGCCGATCCGTTGCGCGAAACCGCGCGCGTTGCGGCAGAAGTTCGCGAGCGGCTCAGGCTGCCGTGAAGTCCAGGCCTGCCGCCCGGCAGGCGCGTCGAACCTGCTCGCGGGCATCGGCGATGGCTGCGTCCTCGATCACGATCCGGGGCCGACGATCCAGCGTGCAGTCGAGTCCGCGCGCCAGCAAGGTCGCGTGCGCCTGCAGCAACACCGACGCATCGCTGCCCGGCAAGGCGCCCACGGCGGCCAAGGCCCGCAACAGGGATGGCGTGTCGCGGTCGTCGCACAGCGAGGGATGCACGGACGCAAGCGCCAACACCCGCTCCTGCAGCAGGAATTCCAGGTCCACCAACCCGCCCTCGCCTTGCTTGAGATCGAAGCGCGATCCCTCGCTGCGATCGAGTTCGCCGCGCATCCTGCGCCGCATCGCGATGACTTCCGACCTCAGCGCGGCGGGGTCGCGTTCGCGCGTCAGCAGTTGCCGACGCACGGTCTCGAATCGCGCGCACAGGTCCGCATCGCCGGCCACGGCCCGCGCGCGCACCAGTGCCTGCGATTCCCAGGTCCAGGCACGGTGCTGCTGGTATTCGACAAAGCTGTGCATGCCCGACACCAGCACGCCCTTGGCGCCGTCGGGGCGCAGGCGCATGTCCACTTCGTAAAGCCGGCCCGCGCTGGTGACGGTATCGAGCAGGCCGACCAGCTTCTGCGCGAGCCGGGCGAAATAGCGTGGCACGTCGAGGGGCCGTGACCCGTCGGACGCCTGGTCGCCCTGCGCGTCGTGCAGGAACACCAGGTCAAGGTCGGAATCGAAACCCAGTTCGCGGCCGCCGACGCTGCCATAGGCAATGACCGCGAAACCCACCCCGGGCATGCGGCCATGCGCAGGTTCGAGCTCGCGTCGCGCCAGCGCTTCGACCGAAACGAGCAAGGCGTCTGCAAGCGCGGCCAGTTGCCGCGCGCTTTCGAGCGGCGGCTGCCGCTGTGCGAGCGTGGCCAGCGCGATCCGGAACGACAGGCTTTGCTTGAGTTCGTTGAGCGCAACCAGCGCCGACTCGGCATCCAGCGCGGCCAGCGTCGCCTGCTGCTGCGCCACCTGCCGCACCAGGGAATCGACATCGGGCAAGCTGCCGGCGGCGCGCGAATCGAGCAGCTCGTCAAGCAGCAGCGGATGCGCGGCGAGGCGTTCGGACAGCAGGGAGCTTCGCGCGGTAACGTCCACCAGGCGGGCCAGCGCCGCGGGTTGTTCGTCGAGCAGTGCCAGGTAACTGGCGCGACGTGCAATGGCCTGCATCAGGGCCAGCCCGCGCGGCAATGCGGCATCGGGCGCGCCGCTCTGGGCGGACGCCTCGATCAATGCCGGCAACACCTGGTCGAGCCGGTGCCGCGCGCGCTCGGACAAGGCGCGAACGGCGGGCGATCGCGCGAAGTCGCGCAGGCGCGCATGGTGGGATTCGGCGTCGGCGAAGCCGGCATCGGCCAGAGCGTCGGCATCGCCGTTTTCAGGAAGTCCCTGCCAGTAGCGTGCGATCTCGGAAAGCTCCACGCGTCGCCGTCGCGACTGCAACAGGTCGGCGAAGGCCTGGGACACCACCGCGCGATGCACGTCGAGCGCGGCCCGGAAGCTTTCGTAACTGGAATAACCCAGGGCGCGCGCAATGCGTTCGCGCGCCAGCGGCGCATCGGGCAATC
>JAPLSI010000099.1 GCA_026398715.1 Gammaproteobacteria bacterium | reverse complement strand
GCCCGGCATCGCGCCACGCGCGCAGCTGGATCACGGCCATTTCAAGAATCAGGTCGGTGAGCGGATGGATGGTCTCGCTCAACTCGGCCTGGGCGAGGAAGCTTTCCGGCAGCAGCAGGCCCAGGCGCGGGTGGTTCCAGCGCACCAACGCCTCGAAGCCGACTTGCCTCCCGCGCTTGAGGTCCAGCTTGGGTTGGTAGTGCAGGCAAAGCTGGCGCTGCCGGATCGCTTCGTTGAGGTCGGCGATCATGCTCAGGCGTTCGGGTGAATTCTGGTCCAGCGAACGATCGTAGATGGCGACGCCGCCGCCCTTGCGCTTGGCCTCGTACATTGCGACATCGGCGGTGCGCAGCAGGGAGTTGCTGTCCTGGCCATCGCCCGGATGGAAGGCGATGCCGATTCTGGCGTCGACCAGCAGCTGCATCGAGTCCACCATGAAGGGCCGACGCAGCGCATCGAGCAGGCGTTGCGCGATGGCGCGTGCCAGGGCCGGGTCGCCGGCATCGGGTAGCAGCAACGCGAACTCATCGCCGCCCAGGCGGCACAGCATTGCGGTTTCTCCGGCCAATACTTCCTGCAGGCGTGGCCCGACCTGTTGCAACAGCAGGTCGCCGACGTGGTGGCCGAGCGTGTCGTTGATTTCCTTGAAGCGATCGAGGTCGAGCAACAGCAAGGTGCCGCCCGTGGTCGAACCGCCGCGCGCGGCCAGCATGCGTTCGAACTCGCGGTGCAGGAACATCCGATTGGGCAAGCCGGTCAGGCTGTCGTGGTGCGCCAGGTATTCCAGGCCGTCCACGTGCCGGGCGCTGGCCAATGCGGAAGCAACGGTATTGCCGATGGCGACATACGACTCGAGTTCGATGTCGCCGAAGCTGCGCGGCGCGTCGTACAGCAGCGCGATGCTGCCCAGCGGTACGTCGCGATACAGCAGCCCGATGACCACGCCGGCGCGGATGCCGGCTTCGGCCAGCGCGTTGCTCGGGACGTGGAGGGTCGGGTCGGCCTGCGTGCCGGCAAGCGGCGCTTCGAAATCAGCGGCGACGAAAATTCGCTGGCCGGCCAGCGCTTGTGCGTGCAGCGCCTGTGCGAGCGGCCCCGCCGCGCCGACGGGCACGGCATCGCCGGCACCTTCGCTGGCTGCGACCTGCAGCCCTCGCCCGTCCATCTCCTGAAGGCAGACCACCACTTTCGGCCTGGGCGTAAGCCCGCGCAGCGCCTCGAGGGTAAAGGCCAGGATATCTTCGATCTCGAGCGCGCCGTGCAATCGCGTGGACAGGCTGTTGATGCGGCGCAGGCTGTCGTTTCGTTCCATCAGCGTGCGTCGCGACAGCGCCAGCTCGGCTTCGGCGCGCTTGCGTTCGCTGGTGTCGCGCACGGTCGCCAGCAAGTGCGGCTCGCCGGCGATCTCCACCACGTTCAGCGTCACTTCGGCATCGAAGGTCGAGCCATCGTATCGGCAATGCAGCCATTCGAAGTGCTGGGTCTCGCCCTGGAAGGCGGCGCCGATCTTTTCCAGCGCCTTGTCCTGCGACGGCTGGCCGTCGGGCTGGAACTGGGGCGAGTAGCGATAGGGCGGCTGGCCGATGATCTGTTCGCGCGTGCAGCCGAACATCTGCAGCGTGGCGGGGTTGCATTCCACGAATTGTTCGCCGCGCATCAGGAAGATGCTGTCGCCGGACCCTTCGAACAGCGTGAAGTAAACGCTGCTGTCGACAGCGGTGCCGATGCGGCCCGGATTCGTCTCGTTTGGCATGCCCTGCAGAAGATTGCTGCGACTGAGCTTCTTTATGCCTTCTTGCCGGGATTCCGGCAACGTGCGCTTGGCCTTCACGATTTGGCCAGAGTGGTGCAGGGCGCTACGCGGCGCACCATTGTGGTGCATCCCGGATCGACGCGTCCAAATAAACTACCTATTAATCAGCGGGTTACAGATTCATGGAGTTGGCACGGCGATTGCTATCCCTGAGTGTCCCCAACCCTGCCGGAGCCGCCCCATGTCCTACGAACACGTCACCAAGCTGGTCAAAGACAATGCGATCGAATTCGTCGACCTGCGTTTTGCCGACGTCCGCGGCGTCCAGCACCACGTGACCTTCCCGGTCAGCATCATCGAGCCTTCGTTGTTCGAAGACGGCAAGATGTTCGACGGCTCGTCCATCAGCGGCTGGAAGGGCATCAACGAGTCCGACATGATCCTGCTGCCGGACGTGAACACCGCGGTGCTCGATCCGTTCACCGCCGACCCGACCCTTATCCTGATCTGCGACATCCTCGACCCGGCCACCATGCAGGCCTATTCGCGCGACCCGCGCGGCGTCGCCAAGCGCGCCGAGGCCTACCTGAAAGCCAGCGGCATCGCCGACCAGGCCTTCTTCGGCCCGGAGCCGGAATTCTTCATCTTCGATTCGGTCCGCTATGCCAATGAAATGGGCAACACCTTCTTCGAGATCGATTCCGAGGAAGCGCACTGGAATTCGAAGAAGAAGTACGAAGGCGGCAACACCGGCTATCGCCCGGGCCTGAAGGGTGGCTACTTCCCCGTGGCGCCGGTCGACTCGCTGCACGACATCCGCGCCGAGATGTGCAAGGAACTGATGGCTGCGGGGCAGGAAGTGGAAGTGCACCACCACGAAGTGGCGAACGCCGGCCAGTGCGAGATCGGCACCAAGTTCAACACGCTGGTGCAGAAGTCCGACGAGCTGCTGATGATGAAGTACATCATCAAGAACGTGGCGCATCGCAACGGCAAGACCGCCACCTTCATGCCCAAGCCGCTGGTCGGCGACAACGGCAGCGGCATGCACGTGCACCAGTCACTGGCCAAGGGCGGCGTCAACCTGTTCAGCGGTGACGGCTACGGCGGCCTGTCGCAGATGGCGCTTTGGTACATCGGCGGCATCTTCAAGCACGCGCGCGCCATCAACGCCTTCGCCAACTCCACCACCAACAGCTATAAGCGCCTGGTGCCGGGTTTCGAAGCGCCGGTGATGCTGGCTTATTCGGCCCGCAACCGCTCGGCTTCGTGCCGCATTCCGTATGTCGCCAATCCGAAGGGTCGCCGCATCGAGATCCGTTTCCCGGACCCGATGAACTCCGGCTACCTGATTTTCTCCGCGCTGATGATGGCCGGCCTTGACGGCATCAAGAACCAGATCGACCCGGGCGCGCCGAGCGACAAGGACCTGTACGACCTGCCGCCGGAAGAAGAGAAGAACATCCCGACCGTCTGCCATTCGCTGGACCAGGCGCTGGACGCGCTGGACGGCGACCGCGAGTTCCTGAAGGCCGGCGGCGTGTTCTCGGATGATTTCATCGACAGCTACATCGCGCTGAAGATGGGCGAAGTGACCAAGTTCCGCGCGGCCACGCATCCGCTGGAATATGCGATGTACTACGCGATCTGAGTTCCAGCCCAGTCGCGAGATTCGTCGCGGCTTGCGCCCAGTCAGCGGCCCGGGAAACCGGGCCGCTTCTTTTTTGGCACGGCCGGCGAATTCCACACGGTCACCCTGGCGGCGTCTTGCTTTCGCAGGTCATAGTAGAAAGCCGGGGGAAGGCACATACTCGCCATAGTGCGGCCGTCGCAGGGGAAGTCGGCGGTCGCGGCATCAATCGCGACAGCGCCCCAACGCCGCCAGCGCCTTCCGAGGAAAATGGTATGAGCAACCGCTGGCGATTGGCCACCTTCCTGTTCCTGTGCCTGACAGCCTGGCAGGCCTGTGCGCAGCTGGTCGTGACTCCTGGTCCTGCGGTCAACATGGGCGCCGCGCCCCCGGGGCAAGTACTCGAGACCCGCCTCTCGATCCAGAACACCGGCAGCACGCGGGCATTCGCGGACATCCATCTCTGGGGCGGACAGTTCTGGTTGCACCGCAGCACCTGCACCTTGCCATTGGGCATGGCCGCCGGTGCCAGCTGCCAGGTCATCATCCGCTTCTCGGCGGCAACCGTGTGCAGCAACTACCATGCCGATCTGGACGTAACGGACTGGAGCGGCCAACAAGCGGCCGCGACCGTGGTCCTGACTGCCTCGGGAGGCGTCGGCTCACCGGAATGCAACCAGACCCAATACGCCGAGACCAGCCGGTGGAAGCGGGTGCTCGGCCCGTATCCCGGAACCAACACCTATGCCGGCACGTTCGTCACGGTCGCGGACCTGGGCAACGACGGCGAGATGGATGCGATCCTCTCGGTCATCCCGCCCAGTGTGGCGCAGTCCGACTGGTATACCGAGAAGCTCACCCAGGTCTACGTGTACACCTACACTGCAGATGGCCAGTTCATCGAAACAACCGCCCGCTGGTTCGGCGTAACGCCGCTGATGATGCCGAGCTTGTTCGCCGCGGCGGTGGCCGATTTCAATGGCGACGGCAAGGACGACATCGCCTTTGCCTGCAACAACGAGGATGGCCGGCCGATAAACGATCCGAACAACGGCAACCCGCTATGGCACACGCATCACTACGCATTCATGAGCGGTCCTGGCAATCCTTACGCCGTGCAGGCGCTGTCCAGCAACGTTGCCTATGGCACCGGCTTGAGCGCTGCCGACATTGATCGCGACGGCGACGTCGACATCCTGATGTCGGCAGGCATGCAGGTGCCGGGTGCGCCGGTGGGCGAGTCAGGGATGTACATGCTGGTCAACAACGGCCTGGGCGCGTTTACGGTCGGCCAGGTCATTCCCTTGTCGACGCCCAGCAACGCCTATCGCAACCTGAGCTGGCCCAGGTTTGCCGACCTGGATGCCGACGGCGACCCGGACCTGCTGATCGGCCGCGGTCCAGTCGGTGACGTGGCGGTATTGCGCAATGATGGTGGCAGTTTCTTCTACCAGCGTGATATCGCACTTTTCCCCGGCGTCTACAACGCGGGCAACGGCTCCTTCCATGTCGACCTCGGATTTGACACTGCCTCCATCGAAGGCGTGGCAGACATCCAGGTCGCCGACATGGATGGTGACGGCGTGCTGGATTTCGTGGCCTGGGCAACCGGTCAACTCGACAATCAACCGTTTGGTGCTGCGTTCTCCGTGGTTCGCGTCGCCCGCGGCCTGACCGGCCTCGATTTCCAGCCCCTGGGCGGGGCCTTCGACCTGGCCGATCTGGGCGGTTCGCTGTTCATCCAGGTGTTGCCGGTCAACGGCGACGGCGCGCCCGATGTGTTCCTGCGATCGCAAAGCCGCTGGGAAGGCAGGGTGCAGCACAAGCAACTGCGCAATATCGGCAACGGTCAACTACGCTATGAAAACATGCTCGCCTATCCGGCCAACGACCCGTTCCCGGACACCATGCACCTGGCCGACATGAATCACGATGGTCGCCTGGATCTGGTCTACACCTTCAATGGTCCTTACGGCAGTGCGCCCGGGCAGCGCGGCGTGATGATCAACGCGATGCCCGCTTCCCTGTCGGGACCGCTGCAGTCGTTGTCAGTCAACGATGTCTCGACAAGCGAGGGGAATGGCGGCAGCAAGCAGGCCCAATTCACCGTCAGCCTGTCGCAGCCGGCGCTGACGTCGGTGTCGTTTGATGCCTTCACCACTCCGGGCACGGCAGCGCCAGGCGTGGATTACCAGTCCAACGCGGCGATCGCCCAGACCATTCCGGCAGGTGCCACCAGCGCCAGCTTCGCGGTCACTGTGAATGGCGACATAGCGGTCGAAGGGCACGAGACCTTTACCGTCAATCTGGCCAACCCCCTCGATGCCGGTCTGGGCGACGGCCAAGGCCTCGGGCGGATTGTGAACGATGACCTGGCACAGCTGTCCATCGCCGACGCCAGCGTGACCGAGGGCAACAGCGGCACCAGCACTGTGAACTTCGTGGTGCAATTGTCGAGCCCGATGCCAAACCCGATCACGTTTGACATTGCCACAAGCAATGGCGCGGCAAGTGCCGGCAGCGACTACGTTGCGCGAAGCCAGACGAACCGCTTCCTGGACGCGGGTCGCACCCGCCTGGTGTTTGAGGTGACTATCAACGGCGATTCCTCGCCCGAGCCGAACGAGAATTTTACGGTGACTGTGAGCAACGTAAGTGGCGCTGTGCTGGGTGATGGCAGCGCGCTGGGCACCATCGTCAACGATGACGTTGCGGCGCGGCCTGCCGAAATTCAAGTGATACGGACGAGCAGCACACGGCTTCGTGGTGGCCGGCGAGACCCGAAGTATTGATGGCGAGGTGACCAAGTTCCGCGCGGCCACGCATCCGCTGGAATACGCGATGTATTACGCGATCTGAGTTTGGCGGGACAAGGCTTCGAGGAACGGCCCGGGAAACCGGGCCGTTTCGTTTCCGGCGCGCCTCCCGGCGCCACGCGCCCGAGTACGCAGTCTGGCTAGGCGCCGTTCCCAAGTCGCGGGACAACCAGCGCGGTCGGTGCGAGTCCTAAGTCGGCCGTGGCAATGTGAAGATCAGCTGCAAGCTGTCCCATTCCGCCGTCCGTTACGGGCAGGATCGGGACTTTGACAACTTCTCCATCTTTGTGTGCAATGGCTGCAGTGCGGTGTTCTTGGTCAACTGATCGAGCTGTAGTTGCGTGGTGGGTCCACGTACGGACCCAGTTTCGGAAGGGGCCGCCGACGTTGCAGGCCGGCCCTGCTGGAGTTTCCATCTGAGCTCAAGCCAGGACATAACGATGAACATAGCCCACAACCGATTCACCTGCCTTGCGGTCGTGACCGCGATCGCTCTTGCTGCTTGTGGTGAAAAGCCGATCGAAGCCAGTAGCACCAGCGAAGTTGTCGCACCCGTGCAGACCCCTGCAGTGGTGGTTCCGTCCGAGGCTCCGGCAGGCACCGACTTCAATCAGGAATTCGATTTGCATGGCGTGCATTTCGTGGTCAACGCGAGCAATGAAGGCTCGCTCAATACCCTGTCCATCACGCCCAGCGGATTGTCTGAAGTCAACGACGTCATCTCGCGCGAAATCGAAGGCACGGTGACCCGTGCCGAAGTGGCTGATATCAATGCCGACGGCTCGCCGGAAATCTACGTATGGGTCAACTCCGCGGGCAGTGGCAGCTATGCCACGCCCATTGGATTCTCGGCCAACAACAAGAAAAGCCTCAGTGACATCTACTTCCCGCCGATCAGCGATGATCCGGTCAACAGCAAGGGCTATGCGGGCCACGACGAATTCGCGGTGGTGGAAGGCGTGATAGTGCAGCGCTTCCCCCTGTATGGCGAAGGTGACAGCAATGCCGAGCCCACCGGCAAGACGCGCCAGCTGCAGTACAAGCTCACCCAGGGTGAGTCGGGTTGGGTAATGAAGTTGGACCAGGCGCTTGAATATTGAAGTTTCTGGAATTTACCGGAGCAACGACAATGATTCGTTCGATCGTATTTCTCGGCACTCTTGGCATGGCTTCGTTGGCCCAGGCGCAAGCATGGATTCCGGCACTGAATCACAGCTGCCCCAGCAAGGCCGTAGTGACGGTGACGGCGAAGGCGGGCGGCCCGGTGCTTATCAACGGCAAGAAGGCGACGGTGAAGAAGTTCAGCGCAACCTATTTCGAGGCGTCAAGCCCGGCACTGAAGTTCACGGCCTCGGTCATGACCGAGGCGGGCGGAAATCAATCGCATCTAGTCGAAAGGCAGGGTCGCGTTGATGCCCAGTACCCAGTTGCGGCCTGGCGCGGGTTCGAAATAGCGCCCATTGGCATCGTTGACGATGACCGAGCCGATGACCTTGCGATCGAGCAGGTTGTTGATTCGAACGAAACAGCGCCAATCCAGCGAGCCCCGTGCGATGCGTCTTTCAAAGGCGAGGTCGAATGTGGCGTAGGCGGGAGCTGCCGCGGTGTTGGCGTCATTGGCAAAGACGCGATCAGCGAAGCGGCCTTCAAGGATCAAGTCGAGGTCCAGGTTCGGGCTGAAGCGCAGTTCCGCCCACGCGCTATTGCGCGACAGGCCGGGGATGGTTTTGCCGCCTGCATGGTTCGCCGCAAGCCAGGTGTAGGCCGTGGCGACATGCCAGCGTTCCGAAAGCGCCGCTGAATACGACAGTTCCGCGCCACGCCGGCGTGACAGGCCGACATTGCCGTAGGTGCTGCGACCGCCCTGGTTGGACACGACCACCAGCTCGTCGCGCGTTCGGGTTTCGAAGATCGCGGCTGAGAAATCGCGGCCTTCATGCCGGGAACGCAATCCCAGTTCGACGTTGTCGCTGCGCGCCGCTCGCAGCGTGGAATTCAGGCCGCTCAGCCCATCGCTGCGATAGGCAAGTTCGGCAAACGTGGGAGTTTCGAAGCCGCCGCCCGCATTCGCGTACAAGCTAAGCGTCGGCGCAATCCGAAACAGCACGCCCGCGACCGGCACCGTCTTGCTGTATTTCGCGCGAATCGAAGCGAACGCGGCTGTTGCGAAGGCCAATATTCAAGCGCCAGCGATCGCTGGGCCGCCAGTCGGCTTGTGCATAGAAGGCCAGGCCGCTGACGCGATTGTCTTCATCGCGACGCAGGGCGCCAATCACGCCCAGGGTCGAGCCGACGAAATTCTCGAATCCCAGGCGTTGCTCATCCGATACTTCGTATTCGACGCCTGCGGTGAGGGAAACAGGGTCGCCCGCCAGGTCTCCGGACCAACGCCAGCGCGCATCGACGCCGTGATAGTCGCGATCCAGATCGATGGCGCCGCCGCCATTGAGCGGACTGCCGGTCTGCGCCGGCACGGGCACCGACAACATCTGTTGTGTGCGTCGCCGGCCCAGGTAGGTGGTGATGGCAAGCGTTGATCGTTCCGACAACGGATGCTCGAGTCGCGCGCCGACCTGTCGTTGCGCGACGGACTTGCGCGTGTCGAAGTTGAGCGCGCCCGGCGATGCGGCGCGACGGTCGCCCGACAGTTCAGCCGCAGTCAGCCCTTGCGGATCATCGGCCCGCAGGTCCAGCGCGTTCGTCAGCAAGGTGTAACTGCCTGCGACGCCAAATGCACCCTTGACCGTGACCTGGCCGCTCGTGCGTTGCGCGCGGCTGTGTCGGCGAAATCCTTCTGTGTCCAGTCGCGACAGGCCGGCCACCAGGCTGCCCGCGTCATCTGCGCCCCAGCGCGATTGCAGCGATGCCGACGTGCGCGATGTGCCGTGGCTTCCGGTGTCTAATTCAAGGCCGAGGGTCGGCTGTGGCGCCGCCTCGGCCGAATAAAGAGCAATGACGCCGCCGGAGGAATTTCCATACAGCGCCGAAAACGGCCCGCGTAACACTTCGATGCGCTGGGCGGAATCGAGTGCGAAATGCGACACCAGTCCCTGGCCGTCGGGCATCGTGGCGGGAATGCCGTCGGTGTACAGGCGAACGCCACGCACGCCGAAGGTCGATCGCGCACCGAAACCGCGGATGGATATCTGCAGGTCCTGCGCGAAATTCTGCCGGTCGCGCGCGACCACGCCGGGGACGCGCTGCAAGGTTTCCGAAAGATTGATGCGAGGCTGCGCGCGCTGGAGTTCCGCGCCGTCGATGACATCGATGGCCGCCGGCACCAGCAGCGGGTCCTCGCCGGTACGGGTTGCTGTGACCACGACGCCGGGCAGCACGGCCCTCGGTTTGGTCGGGGCGTCCGGCAGGTTCTTGGGCAGGTCCTGGGCCAGTGTCGCGCCTGCGGACAGCGCCAGGCACAGGCCGGCCAGTGCCGTGGCATTCCGGAATGATTTCATGGCCTTAACCATATCGCGTTTCGCCAACGCGTCCTGTGATTTGCACTATGATGGTGCAATGCCCGAGCCTGGAATCTCCGCCGACCTCGACAACCTGGCGACCCCGGTCGCCCGGCTGGACTCGGCTGCGACGCTGGTCGACTGCAACACGGCCTTCGCCAGCTGGATGGGCGTCAGCGCCCGCCGTCTGCAGGGCCAGGCGCTGGATGCGCTGGACGTGGAAGGCGGCCGCCTGTTGGCCCTGGTGCAGCGCCTGCCCGACAACGGCGAGCCGATGCGGGTGCATCGCGCGCGGCTGGCCTTTCCCGGGCCCGGCGGTAGCGAGCACTTTGCCGAGCTGTGGTTGCGCCGCGAGGCCGACGGCGGGGTGCAGCTTGAAGCGCATCCCACCAACGAGTTTCCCGGCCAGGATCCGGCCACGGCCTTGCCCGCGGCATTGACGGCGGCGCTGAAGGGCCTCGCCCATGAGATCCGCAATCCGCTCGCCGGCCTGAAGGGCGCCGCGCAGTTGCTCGGCCGTCGCGCCAACACGCGCCTGGACAACGACGACGAACGTGAACTGATCGAATTGATCGGCGCGGAAGTCGATCGCCTCGCGACGCTGGTGGATCGATTGATGAATCCTGCGCCGCCCAACCAATTGCGCCCGCTGAACATCCATTCGGTGCTCGAGCGCGTGCGCCAGCTGGCCGATGCCGAAGCTGCGTGGTCGGTGAAGCTGGTACGCGACTACGACCCCAGCCTGCCCGACATCGATGGCGACGCCGACCGGCTGACGCAATCGTTGTG
>JAPLSI010000216.1 GCA_026398715.1 Gammaproteobacteria bacterium | reverse complement strand
CCCTGACCGAAGCCGAAGGCGATCTGGTCCGTGCTGAAGAAATCCTGCGCGTCAAGCTGGGTAACAAGGCTGGCAAGGCCGCTTCGCGCGTGACCGCCGAAGGCGTGGTTGCTGCTGCTGTTGTGGGCACCACCGGCGCCTTGCTGGAAGTGAACTGCGAAACCGACTTCGTCACCAAGAACGATGCGTTCCTGGCCTTCGCCAACGCCTGCGCTTCGCTGGCTGCTGAGCATGGCGTGGCCGATGTGGCTGCCCTGGCTGCTTTGCCGCTGTCGCAAGAAGGTTTTGGCCCGACGGTGGAAGATGTGCGCCGTGGTCTGGTCGGCAAGATCGGCGAAAACATGTCGCTGCGCCGCATCAAGCTGTACAGCGCTGGCGGCAAGGTGGTTTCCTACCTGCACGGCACACGCATCGGCGTGATGGTTGAGTTCGACGGTGACGAAGTCGCCGCCAAGGACGTCGCCATGCACGTTGCCGCTATGAAGCCGGCTGCTCTGTCGTCGGCCGAAGTGTCGGCTGAGTTGGTCGAGAAAGAGCGCAAGATCGCTGCCGAGAAGGCTGCTGAGTCTGGCAAGCCTGCCGACATCGTCGCCAAGATGGTTGAAGGCTCGGTGCAAAAGTTCCTGAAGGAAGTTTCGCTGCTGAACCAAAGCTTCGTGAAGAACGACAAGCAGACCGTCGAGCAGATGCTGAAGGAAAAAGCCACCACGGTGAAGAGCTTCACGCTGTTCGTTGTGGGCGAAGGCATTGAGAAGAAGGTGGACGACTTCGCCGCCGAAGTGGCCGCGCAAGTGGCTGCCGCCAAGGGGGCTTAAGCCTCCTCAGTGTAAAGGGCGCCTCTGGCGCCCTTTACACTTGTGCCCGCGCTGACGCGTGGCCCATCCCACAAGGAGGGTGTCATCCGGCGCGGCACGCCAAGAATATTTTTAGCAACACGCAGCACATAGAGGTCACACATGCCCGCGCTCAAACGAATTCTGCTCAAACTCTCCGGCGAAGCTTTGATGGGCGATGACGCCTTCGGCATCAACCGCGCCACCATCGTGCGCATGGTGCAAGAGATCCGCGAGGTCACGGAATTGGGTGTGGAGGTGGCGGTTGTCATCGGTGGTGGCAATATCTTCCGCGGTGTGGCGGGTGGCTCGGTGGGCATGGACCGCGCGACGGCCGACTACATGGGCATGTTGGCCACGGTGATGAATTCGCTCGCCCTGGCAGACACCATGCGCCAAGAAGGCATCACCGCACGTGTGATGTCGGCCATCGGCATCGAGCAGGTGGTTGAGCCCTATGTGCGCCCCAAGGCTTTGCAGTATCTGGAAGAGGGCAAGGTCGTGGTATTCGCTGCCGGTACCGGCAATCCCTTCTTCACCACCGATACGGCCGCTGCTCTGCGCGGCGCGGAAATGGGTGTGGAGATTGTGCTCAAGGCCTCCAAGGTCGACGGCGTTTACACTGCCGACCCGAAAAAGGACCCGACCGCAACCCGCTACGCACGCATCAGCTT
>JAPLSI010000219.1 GCA_026398715.1 Gammaproteobacteria bacterium | reverse complement strand
ATGGTCGGCATCCCGGTGCATCCGCTGAATGCGAAGAGCGCCGAAGACGTGGTCGCGCTGTATCCGTATCTTGGCCCCGGCAAGAGCGCCGTGCTGGTCGGTTCGTCCGGCGCGGGCAAGTCCACGCTGACCAATACCTTGCTCGGCACGGAGCGGATGAAGACGCGCACCGTGCGCGAGAACGATTCGCGCGGCCGCCATACCACGACTTATCGCGTCCTGATTCCACTGCCCAAGGGCGGCTGCCTGATAGACACGCCCGGCATGCGCGAACTGAAACTCAGCGGTGAGGAAGACCTCGCCGATGGCGGCTTCGACGACATCGAGGCACTGGCCCGGCAATGTCGCTTCAGCGACTGTGGCCACAGCAACGAACCCGGTTGCGCGGTGAATGCCGCCATCGAAAAGGGCGAGCTGACCGAAGTGCGCTACGCCCATTACTGCAAGCTGCGCGACGAACGCGATGCTGCCGCCGTCACGCTGGCGCAGCGGCGCGCTGAGGAAAAGGAACTGCTGCGGCAGGCCGGCAAGCGCGCCAAGGACAAGTACGGCCGACGGTGATCAGTCCCACCGCCAGCGAGCAGCGTGACATCGCGCACCATGCCGCGCTGGACGCGCGACTGGTGTCGGCAGTAAAGGGAATCCGGCTGCTGGAATCGGTGAGTTGGCCGGCCGCCGCGCAGGAAGAATTCCTGGCCGGCTGGCGCATCGGCAAGCTGGTGATGCCGAAGATCCAGTACCCAAAGCTCGACCTGTCCGACGTACGCGCCGAACTGCAGGCGGTGGATGCGGCCTGCGATGCGACCCATCCCATCGGCCGCTACCTGCACCTGACCTGCGAAAGCTGGCGCATCGCCACGCGCCTGCTCGATGTGCTGGGCACGCATCGCGTCACGGCTTATTCGACGCGCATGTTCGGCCGCCCGGTCGAATTGCTGCCCGGCGATGCCGCCACCAACCTGGAAGCGGCGAAGTATTTCGTCGACCTGGCCAACGAACTCGACCAGGAACTTAGCGTGTACGAGCCCGACTACGTGTTGTCGGCCGAACAGGTACAGGTTGAATTGCAGCAACAGATCGATGAGTTTTTCGGGCAAGGCACGGTGCGGGTCGAGCTGGACCCGAACCTGATATCCAAGGCCGCCGCCAGCCCGACCCGCATCCGCCTGCGCACCAACACCGGCTTCAGCGAATACGACCGCAACCAGTTGCTGATGCACGAAGCCTTCGTGCACACGCTGACCGGATTGAACGGCCGAGCGCAACCCGTGCTCGGGTCGCTGGCACGCGGGTCGCCACGCACCACCGCCACGCAGGAAGGCCTGGCGACTTTGTCGGAAATGATGAGCGGTTCGATGGACATCGAACGCATGAAGCGCATCAGCCTGCGCATCTGCGCCATCGACATGGCCATCGCCGGCGCCGACTTCATCGAGGTGTTCAAGTTCTTCATCGAGGCCGGCCAGACCGACGTGGACAGCTTCACCTCGGCCCAGCGCATTTTCCGCGGCGTGCCGACCGGCGGTGGCGCGGCCTTCACCAAGGACACGGTGTATCTGCGCGGATTGCTGAGCGTGCACACCTTCTTCCGCTGGTGCCTGCGCAATCGCAAGCTGGGCCTGGCCCGCGAATTGTTCGCGGGCAAGATGGCGCTGGAGGACGTGCTCAACTTCGAGTCCTCGTACGCAACGGGGGTCATCGCGCCGCCGCGTTTCCTGCCGCCCTGGATCCAGCGCGCCAATGGCCTGGCCGGCATGCTGGCGTTCTCGCAATTCGCCAACAAGATCCGGCTGGACGACATCGACGCCGACGACCTCGTGCTGGGCCTGGCATGAGCGCAAAGCTTCCTCCCAGGAGGCTCGGCCTTGGGAGCGCCGTTTTGCCGATAACGCCGGCGTGCGGATCGAGTACCGGGTGCGCGAGGCGGACGCCGCCGGCGCCGACCGCGTGCCGGTGCTGTTCATTCCTGGAATGACGGGTGATGCCGGCATCTGGGAGGGCAATGTTGCGATGACCCGCGCGCTCGATCAAGTCTCCAAGCGGAAATTGGTCGCCATCAGTCTTCGCGGCCGCGGAGCAAGCGACTGTCCTGACGTGGGGTGGACGCCGCAAGACCATCACAGCGACATCGCGGCTGTGCTGCGCGCCGAAAAGATGGCGCACTACGACCTGGTCTCGCATTCGATGGGCGTGGGATATGCCGTCGGGTTCGCCCTGTCGCGGCCGCGCAACGAGATCCGAAGCTTCGTTGCTGCAGACTATTTTCCCGCCGTCATGCAGGTAACTGAGCAATGGGCGCAGATGGTCGAATCCCAGGAACCGCCACTGACCTACGACCCGCGAATGGCGCGCCATGTGTTGCGCGAGCAAGGCGGCCACGACTATGCGGGGCGCCTGGACGAACTGGCCATGCCGATGCTGGTCATCCTGGGCCGGAAGTCGATGGAACCTTCGGTTGAGGCGCTCTATTCCAAGGCGCCCCATCACACGGTCCTGTGGATCGACCACGGGCACATGACCTTCACCAACGACGAGGCCATTGCCAGGGCGGCAACCTTTCTCCAGTCGCCCTGACGCGCACTCGCGTTCGTAGCGCCTCGCCCCGGGCCCCGGTACAATCTGGCCATGCCCCAGAACGAAGATTTCAAGCAAGCATCCCTCGAATATCACCGGATTGCGCCGCCCGGCAAGATCAAGGTCGTCGCGACCAAGCCGATGCTTACCCAGCGCGACCTGGCGCTGGCCTATTCGCCCGGCGTCGCTTACGCCTGCGAGGCGATCGTCGCCGATCCGAACCAGGCGTCATCGCTGACGGCGCGCGGCAATCTGGTGGCGGTCATCACCAACGGCACAGCAGTGCTCGGGCTCGGCAATATCGGCCCGCTGGCAGGCAAGCCGGTGATGGAAGGCAAGGGCGTGTTGTTCCAGAAATTCGCCGGCATCGATGTGTTCGACCTGGAGATCGCCGAGAACGATCCCGACAAGCTGGTTGAAATCATCGCCTCGCTCGAGCCGACCTTCGGCGGCATCAACCTGGAAGACATCAAGGCGCCCGAGTGCTTCGAGGTCGAGCGCAAGTTGCGCGAGCGGATGAAGATCCCTGTCTTCCACGACGACCAGCATGGCACCGCCATTATTGTCGGCGCGGCGATGATGAATGCCATTCATGTGGTCGGCAAGAAGATCGACGAGGTGAAGCTGGCGACCAGCGGCGCTGGCGCTGCCGGCATCGCGTGCCTGGACATGCTGGTATCGCTGGGCCTGAAGCCTGAAAACATCCTGGCCTGCGACCACAATGGCGTGCTCTACACCGGGCGCGACCATATGGAGCGCGACAAGCAGCGATATGCGCGCGACACCGACAAGCGCACGCTGGGCGAAATCGTGGAAGGCGCGGACATCTTCCTGGGCCTGTCCGCAGCCGACGTGCTCAAGCCGGAGATGGTCGCGACCATGGCCGACAAGCCAATCATCTTTGCGCTCGCCAACCCCAATCCGGAAATCAACCCGGATGTCGCTCGCCGCGTGCGTCCGGATTGCATCATTGCCACCGG
>JAPLSI010000177.1 GCA_026398715.1 Gammaproteobacteria bacterium | reverse complement strand
TCGGTCTTGGCATCCACCGCGGCTTTCACGCGGTCGACCATTTCATCGGTCGACACCACTTCCTTGTTGGGGCGATGGCCGCAGCGCTTCTGCGACACCTGGTCTTCGATATGCATGCCAGCCACGCCGGCGGCGGTCATTTGCTTCACGGTGCGGGCGATATTGAACGCGCCGCCCCAGCCGGTATCGGCGTCGACCAGCAGCGGCAGGTCGCAGGCATCGGTAATGCGGCGGATATCGATCAGCACGTCTTCCATCGTGCTGATGCCGAGGTCGGGCATGCCTAGCGAATTGGCGGCGACGCCGCCACCCGACAGATAGATCGCCTGGAAGCCGCTGCGCTTGGCCATCAATGCCGCGAACGCAGTGATCGTGCCAACGACCTGCAGGGGGGTCTCGGCCTCGACTGCGGCGCGTAAACGCGAGCCTGGGGAAAGTTGCTTGTCCATCATTCCTCCTCGCAATGACGAAGGCGGCCCGCAGGCCGCCTGGTCAAGTATTCGATCAGCCGAGCAGGCTGGCTACGCCGGCGCGCTCTTCCTCGAGCTCAGCCAGTGTCTTGTTCATCATCTCGCGGCTGTAGTCGTCGATTGCCAGGCCCTGCACGATCTCGTACGCGCCGTCCTTGCAGGTCACCGGGAAGCCGTACATCACGTCCTTCGGAATGCCGTAGCTGCCGTCGGACGGAATGCCCATCGTGGCCCATTCGCCGTTCGTGCCCAATACCCAGTCATGGATATGATCGATGGCGGCATTGGCCGCGGAGGCAGCCGACGACAGGCCACGCGCCTCGATGATGGCGGCGCCACGCTTGCCGACGGTCGGGATGAAGCTGCTGCGGTTCCAGTTCTCGTCGTTGATGGCGTCCTTCACGGACGCGCCGCCCACGGTCGCGAAGCGATAGTCCGGGTACATGGTCGGGCTGTGGTTGCCCCAGACCACCAGGCTCTTGATGTCGCCGACGGCCTTGCCGGTCTTGCCGGCCAGCTGGCTCAGTGCGCGGTTGTGGTCGAGGCGCAGCATGGCGGTGAAATTCTTCGGATTGAGATCAGGCGCCGACTTCATCGCGATGTAGGCGTTGGTGTTGGCCGGATTGCCCACCACCAGCACCTTCACGTTGCGCGAAGCGACGGCATTCAAGGCCGCGCCCTGCGCGGTGAAGATCTTGGCGTTTTCCAGAAGCAGGTCCTTGCGCTCCATGCCCGGCCCGCGCGGACGCGCGCCCACCAGCATGGCGATGTCCGCATCCTTGAAGGCGACCAGTGCATCGTCGGTGCCGACCATGCCTGCCAGCAGCGGGAAAGCGCAATCCTCGAGTTCCATCATCACGCCCTTCAACGCGGCCTGGGCTTTTTCCATCGGCAGCTCGAGCATCTGCAGGATGACCGGCTGGTCAGGGCCCAGCATTTCTCCCGAAGCGATACGGAAGACGAGCGAATAGCCGATCTGGCCAGCAGCTCCGGTGACGGCAACGCGGACGGGAGATTTCATGGTGGATTCCTTGGTTCTTGAAATTGGATTCGACGGTGACGTCGATCAGGCGAGTTCGGAGAAAAATTCCTGGAAGCGACGCATGCCTTCCGGCAACTGGGCGCTGGGGCAGGTGTACGAAATGCGCAGGGCGCGCGGCTCGCCGAAGGCCGAGCCCGGCACACAGGCCACGCCCTTGGCTTCGAGCAGCGCGTTGCAGAAGTCCACGTCGTTGTCGATGCGCATGCTGCCGTGCGACTTTCCGAATGCACAGGAAATATCCGGGAATACGTAGAACGCGCCCTGCGGCCGCGGGCAGATCACGCCGGGAATCGAGTTCATCACGGCCATCACGCTGTCGCGCTTGGCCTGGAACTCGGCGTTGCGCATCGTGGGCACATCCT
Organism: Gammaproteobacteria bacterium; assembly: GCA_026398715.1. The sequence goes on along the minus strand of JAPLSI010000177.1, from coordinate 15,219 downwards.
GCGGACCGGTCAGCGCTGCGATGGCAGCGGCGGTCACGACCTCGGGGATGTTGGTGATGTGGTTGGAGTTCAGCGTGGTAACCGCCTTGGCGACCGATTCGGGCCCGACCATGAAGCCGACGCGCCAGCCGGGCATGCCGTAGGTCTTCGACAGCGAGTCGACGAAGATCAGGCGGTCACGCAGGGACGGCTGCGTGTGCAGGAAATTGTGGTAACCCAGTCCGTCGAACACCATCCGGTTGTAGATGTCGTCGGCGACGATCCAGGTATCGGGATAGCGGACCAGCACTTCGGCCAGCGCTGCGACTTCTTCGCGGCTATAGACCATGCCGGTCGGGTTGTTCGGATTGTTAAACAGGAAGATCTTGGGCTTGGTCGCCAACGCCGCTTCGAGTTGCGCCGGCGTCAGCTTGTAGTTCTGGCTGGCGGGGCATGGCAGTTCAAGGCGCTTGGCGTTGCTGATGTCGGCGATGTCGGCATACGTCGTCCAGTACGGCACGGCGTAGGCGATGCTGTCGCCCTCGTCCAGCAGTGCTTCGGCGAGATTGAACAGGACGTGCTTGGCGCCAATGCCCGTGGAGCAGTTGGCCCGGGTGTAGCCGGTCAGGCCGACCGCTTCGATGTGCTTGAGGAAGGCGTCCAGCAGCGCGTCGGAACCACGATTGGATCCGTACTGGCCGGAGTCCTTGTCGAGCGCGGCGCGCGCGGCGGCGTACACGTGGTCGCCAGGCAGGAAGTTCGGCACGCCGATCGAGAAACTGATGATGTCGCGGCCCGCGGCCTTGAGCGCCTTTGCTTTTTCGGCGACGGCCATGATGGCACTGGGCTTGGCGCGGCCCATGCGGCTGGCGAGTTGGGGCATCGTGGACCTCTGCTGGATTGGATGGCTGAATCGGGCGCATTTACAGCCCGGAAAACCGCAAAATTATAACATAGCCAATTCCAGCGACCGGGGCGGCAGGCGCAGCCCCGGCCCGTGTATCAGGCGCCCAGCACCTGGTTCCACTCGGCAACGCGGGGAGCCTGCGCGGCCAGCACGGTGTCGGCATCGCCGCTCAGGGTCACGCTCTCGATCTTGTCGCCACCGCGGATCGCATTGACGACCGCCATGTCTTCCGCGCCCAGCACTTCGCCAAACACGGTGTGCTTGCCGTCGAGCCACGGGGTCGCCACGTGCGTGATGAAGAACTGGCTGCCATTGGTGCGCGGACCGGCATTGGCCATGGACAGCACGCCCGGCTTGTCGTGGCGCAGGTCGGCTCGCGGCTCATCCTCGAAGCGGTAGCCCGGACCGCCGGTTCCCGAACCCTGCGGGCAGCCGCCCTGGATCATGAAGTCGGGTATGACGCGATGGAAGCTGAGGCCGTCATAGTAGCCGCGCTTGACCAGGTTCACGAAGCTGGCCACGGTTACCGGCGTCTTGTCGGCATGCAGGCGGGTGCGGATGGGTCCGCGGGAGGTGTTGAAGGTCGCGATCAGTTCAGCCATGGACGTGCTCCGGGTGGGTCTAGCCGCCTAGGATGCCATATTGGAGCGCCAGCTCCGCGTCTGGGCTATAATATTCGGCTTCCCTCATCAGACAGTGCGGCCGGCAGCGGTGCGCCTAGACCCATGTCCATCGAAAAGCTCCGCAATGTCGCCATCGTCGCCCACGTCGACCACGGCAAAACCACGCTGGTTGACCAGCTCCTGAAGCAGTCGGGCACGTTCAGCGAGCGCACGGTCACCACCGACCGCATGATGGACAGCAACGACCTGGAAAAGGAACGCGGCATCACCATCCTTTCCAAGAACACCGCTATCCGCTGGAAGTCGCCTGCGGGCGAGGAATACCGCATCAACATCGTCGACACCCCAGGCCACGCCGACTTCGGTGGCGAGGTCGAGCGCGTGCTGTCGATGGTCGACTCCGTCCTGATCCTGGTGGACGCGATGGACGGCCCCATGCCGCAGACCCGCTTCGTCACCCAGAAGGCCTTCGCGATGGGCTTCAAGCCGATCGTCGTGGTCAACAAGGTCGACCGTCCGGGCGCGCGTCCGGGCTGGGTGCTCGACCAGACCTTCGACCTGTTCGACCGTCTCGGCGCCACCGACGACCAGCTCGATTTCCACACCGTCTACGCCTCGGCGCTGCAGGGCTATGCCGGCCTGGAGCCGGACGTGCGCAGCGGCGACATGACATCGCCATCTCCGGCATCGAGAACCTCGGCATCTCCGACACCATCTGCGCCGTCGACAAGCCCGAGCAGCTGCCCGTGCTTACCGTGGATGAACCCACCATCAGCATGACCTTCCAGGTGAACAATTCCCCGTTCGCCGGCGTCAAGGATCGCAGCGGCGGCAAGTTCCTCACGTCGCGCCAACTTCGCGACCGCCTGATGCGCGAAGCGCTGCACAACGTCGCGCTGAAGGTCGAAGAAACCGAAGACGCCGACAAGTTCAAGATCAGCGGCCGTGGCGAGTTGCACCTGTCGATCCTGATCGAGACCATGCGTCGCGAAGGCTACGAGCTCGCGGTGTCGCGTCCGGAAGTGATCGTGAAGGTGATCGACGGCCAGAAGATGGAGCCGATCGAAGCGCTGGTGGTAGACCTTGAAGAGCAGTACCAGGGCGGCGTCATGCAGCGCCTGGGCGAGCGCCGTGCGCAGCTCACCAACATGGAACCCGACGGCAAGGGACGGGTCCGCATCGACTTCATGATCCCGGCCCGCGGCCTGATTGGCTTCCAGACCGAGTTCCGCACCATCACCGCCGGCACCGGCCTGCTGTTCCATGTGTTCGACCATTTCGGTCCGCGCTCGGAAGGCGCCATCGCCGAACGCCAGAACGGCGTGATGATCAGCAACGGTACCGGCCCTTCCCCGCCGTACGCGCAGATGATGATGCAGGAACGCGGCCGCCTGATGATCGACCCGGGCGAGGAAATCTACGAAGGCCAGATCGTCGGCATCCATTCCAAGGACAACGACCTTACCGTCAATGCCCTGCGCGCCAAGCAGCTCACCAACTTCCGCGCCTCGGGCAAGGACGACGATGAAGGCCTGATCCCGCCGATCAAGATGTCGCTCGAGCAGGCACTGGAATTCATCGAGGACGACGAACTGGTGGAAGTCACGCCGGTCGCGATCCGCCTTCGCAAGAAGGACCGCACCGAAAACGAGCGCAAGAAGTCCAATCGCGGTTGAAGGCCGGCGGCTGATCGTCACGCGCCGTTGATTGCGGCGCCAGCATCGAAGCGCAATACTTGAAAGGCCCGATGGCGCTTGACGCCAGCGGGCCTTTTTCTTGTTCGATGCCCGCCACCGCCACAGGGGATTTCGCATGCGCCGCCTGGTCTTGTTGCTCGCCCTTTCCGTCCTTGCCGCCTGCAAGCCAGCGCCGACCCCGCCACCGGCCACGCCGGCCACCCGTGCCGCACCGGCCCCTGATGTCGCCGAACTCAGCGCCACCGACGCACGCGGCAAGCTCGAATCGGGAGAGCTCACTTCCCGCGCCCTCACCCAGGCCTATCTGGATCGCATCGCTTCCGTCGACAAGGCGGGCCCGACCCTCAATTCGGTGATCGAGTTGAATCCCGATGCGCTGAAAGAAGCTGACGCGATGGACGCCGAGCGAAAGGCCGGCAAGGTCCGCGGCCCGATGCACGGCATCCCGGTCTTGTTGAAGGACAACATCGACGCCGTCGGCATGGCCAATTCCGCCGGTTCGCTCGCACTCGCCGACAATCGACCCGCAAAAGATGCCTTCATCGTCGCTCGGCTTCGCGCCTCCGGCGCCATCATCCTGGGCAAGACCAACCTGAGCGAATGGGCGAATTTCCGTTCGACGCGGTCCACGTCCGGCTGGAGCTCGCGGGGTGGACAGACACGCAACGCCTACGTGCTCGATCGCAACCCCTGCGGCTCCAGCGCCGGCACGGGCACCGCCATCGCCGCGAGCCTGGCCAGCGTCGGCGTAGGCACCGAGACCGATGGCAGCATCATCTGCCCGGCATCGGTCAACGGGCTGGTTGGCCTGAAACCGACGGTGGGCCTGGTCAGCCGCAACGGCATCATTCCCATTTCCATCAGCCAGGACACCGCCGGTCCAATGGGCCGCAACGTCGCCGACGTCGCGATGCTGCTGAGCGCGCTTGCCGGCGTGGACGAAGCCGATCCGGCTGGACATGCCGCCGCCGGAAACATACCCGAGGACTACAGTGCCTTCCTCAAGACCGACAGCCTGAAAGGCAAGCGCTTCGGCCTGCTTCGGCAAGCAATGGGCTACCACCCGGACGTGGACGCCGCTACTGAAAAATCCATTGCAGCGCTCAAGGCCGCCGGCGCCGAAGTGATCGACGTGAAGATCGATACCTACGACAAGTGGAATGCGCCCGAGTACGAAGTACTGCTGTACGAATTCAAGGACGGCCTGAATACCTACCTGAAGAATGCCGGCTCGCCGCATGCCTCGCTCGAGGCGCTGATCGCCTGGAACAAGGCCAATGCCGACAAGGCGATGCCGATCTTTGGCCAGGAAATCTTCGAGCTCGCGCAATCCAAGGGCTCGCTCACCGACCCGGCCTACATCAAGGCGCGCAACGATGCCCGTCGTCTCGCCGGCAAGGAAGGCTTGATTGCCACGCTGGACAAGAACAATCTCGATGCGCTGGTCGCGCCGAGCATGTCGCCTGCCTGGCCGACCGATCCGGTGCTTGCCGATCATTTTGTCGGAGCCGGCTATGGCGTCGCCGCTGTCGCGGGCACGCCGAGTGTCACGGTGCCGATGGGCGATGTCCGCGAATTGCCCATCGGCCTGGTCTTCATGGGCCGCGCCTACAGCGAGCCGGAGCTGCTCGGCTTTGCCTACGCGTTCGAACAGGCGACCAAAGCGCGCAAGGCGCCGAACTACCGGCCTACGCTCGCCCCCTGATCAACCCGCAAAGCTTGTCGCGGGCGATGCGGACATCCACCGCGTCGCCCTCGCCGGGCTTGCGGTGGCGACGACGTCACGCCTGCCGTGGGCGCGCCAATCCTGACTGCTTGCGGACGATCAGCATCGCGATTTCCAGCGACTGCTCATAATTGAGGCGCGGGTCCACCGTGGATCGGTAGGCGCGCTCCAGGTCCGTTTCGGTCAGTTCGCGTGCACCGCCAAGGCATTCGGTCACGTTCTCACCGGTGAGTTCGAGATGCACGCCGCCCAGGCGCGAGCCGAGGCCTGCGTGGATATCGAAACTGCGATCGAGCTCGGCCTGGATGTTCTCGAATCGACGGGTCTTGAAGCCATTGGACGTCGACTCGGTGTTGCCGTGCATGGGATCGCAAATCCACAGCACCCGCTTCCCCTCACGCTGCACCGCCTGGACCAGGGCGGGTAGCTTCTCTTCCACCTTGGCGGCACCCATGCGCTGGATGAAACTCAGACGGCCGGGCTCGTTGTCGGGGTTGAGCACGTCGGCAAGACGCAACAACTGGTCGGCATTCACGGAGGGGCCGATCTTCACCGCCACCGGATTGCGAAGCCCGCGGAAATATTCCACGTGCGCGCCATCGAGCGCGGCAGTCCGCATGCCGATCCAGGGGAAGTGCGTGCTCAGGTTGAACCAGCCCCACTGACGCGGAACCTGGCGCGTCAGCGCCTCCTCGTACGGCAGCAGCAACGCCTCGTGGGAGGTGTAGAAATCGGCGCGATTGAGGTTGTGCAGCGATTCGCCGGAAATGGTTTCCATGAATCGGACTGCATCCGCGACTGCAGCCACCATCCGGTGGTATTCCTCGGACAACGGCGAGTGCCGAACCCAACCCAGGTCCCAGTACTCCGGGTGGTGGAGGTCGGCGAAGCCGCCATCGATCAGGGCGCGCACAAAATTCATCGTCATCGCCGAACGCGCATGGCAGCAACACGAGGCTCATCTGCAGGAGCACTTTCAAGCGGTTCGAGATGAGACCCGACTCGCAGTCGCTGAAACTCTCGGCGCAATCTCCACCCTGCAGCAGGAAACGCTTGCCCTCCTGCGCCTCGGCAATCTGCTTCTTGAGGGCCAGGATTTCCCACGAGGTCACCAGCGGGGGCAGTACGCCAAGCTCAGCCTGTACCGCCGCCAGGGCCGCCGGATCCGGGTACTGCGGCTGCTGGGTGGCGGGATGCGCGCGCCAGCTGTCCGGGTTCCACCCGGCGGGAACGGAAACGGGTTGCATGGGTCGGTCGGTCGCATTCATCTCGTGTTCGTCGCTTGCTCGTGATTGGGTCATCTTACAACCCGTATTCATGGAACTTCGAAGTGGAGCAATCCACCTATCGCTTGCGGAAGCCCGCAACAAGGGCGCCGGAGGCAAGCAGAACGAAGCACAGCAAGGTCCATTCAGGCATCGAGAAGCCCGCGAAGGTCCAATCGACCTTGGCACACTCACCCGACCCCTGGAGCACCTTCTTCACCACGTCCAGGTAGCTGGGCATGGACTCGACCATGTAGGACAGGCCGGGGCCGCAGGCCGGCACCTGGTCGGCTGGCAGGTGCTGAAGCCAGACGTGGCGCCCGGCAATGGCCACGCCCGCGCCAGCAGCCAGGAATGCCAGCAGGCCATAGGTACGGCGACCTGCCACCGAACGAGGCGCATGCAACGCGCCGACCAGCGCGACAATCGCCGTCGCTGCCATGGCCACGCGCTGGAATATGCACAGCGGGCACGGCTCGAACAACTGACCGTACTGCGCAAAAACCGAATAGGCCAACAGGGCCGAGCAGGCAGCGAAGCCAAACAGGAACTGGGACCTGAACGGCCAGGAATAGAGGTTGATGTTCATGCAATATCCGAGGCTAGGGAATTCGTTGTTCAGCATTGACCTTAACGCAGCGCGATAAGTTTCGGTAGGCGTTGCTGCCGGCAGAAACAAAAACCCCGGCATGAGGCCGGGGTTCCTGGACTGCTTGTCTTGAGCCGCTTACTCGGCAGTAGCAACCGTGGTCTGCGGGCGATCCACCAACTCGACATAGGCCATCGGGGCGTTGTCGCCCGGACGGAAGCCAGCCTTGAGGATGCGCAGGTAACCACCCGGGCGCGCCTTGTAGCGCGGGCCGAGTTCGACGAACAACTTGCCGACCGCATCCTTGTCACGCAGGCGCGACATGGCGAGACGACGATTGGCAACGCCATCGATCTTGCCGATGGTGATCAGCGGCTCGGCGACGCGGCGCAGTTCCTTGGCTTTCGGCAAGGTCGTGCGGATCAGTTCGTGCTTGATCAGCGATGCCGCCATGTTGACGAACATCACTTCGCGGTGGGCGCTGGTGCGGCTGAATTTACGGCCGGATTTTCTGTGGCGCATGGTCGTGCTTCCTAAATAATATCGAGGCTTCTCAGCCCATCATGCCCTGCTGCAGGCCGGCCGGTGGCCAGTTCTCCAGCTTCATGCCGAGTGAAAGGCCACGCTGGGCCAACACTTCCTTGATTTCCGTCAGCGACTTCTTGCCCAGGTTCGGGGTCTTGAGCAGCTCGACCTCGGTACGCTGGATCAGGTCGCCGATGTAATAGATGTTCTCCGCCTTCAGGCAGTTAGCCGAACGAACGGTCAGCTCCAGGTCGTCGATCGGGCGCAACAGCACCGGATCCACGCCCGCAACGGACGGCTTCGACGGGCCACGCTCGCGCTGGGTGAAGTCACCGAACACCGACAGCTGGTCGGTCAGGATGTCGGCCGCAGTGCGGATGGCATCCTCGGCATCGATCGTGCCGTTGGTTTCGATGTCCAAAACCAACTTGTCCAAGTCGGTACGCTGTTCGACGCGGGCAGCTTCGACCGCGTAGGCAACGCGACGGACCGGCGAGAAGCTGGCGTCGAGCATCAGGCGACCGATGGTGCGGGTTTCTTCATCCGGACGACGACGCGCAGTGGCCGGCTGGTAGCCGAAGCCGCGCTCGATCTTCAGGCGCATGTTCAGCGCCGTGTCCTTGGTCAGCGTGCAGATCACGTGGTCGGGATTGAGGATCTCGACGTTGTGGTCAACCTTGATGTCGGCTGCCGTCACGATACCCGGGCCCTTGGTCTGCAAGGTCAGGGTGGTGTGTTCAGCCGTGTGCATGCGGATGGCGACATCCTTGAGGTTCAACAGCACTTCAAGTACGTCTTCCTGCAAGCCTTCGACCGTGGTGTATTCGTGAAGCACGCCGTCGATCTCGACTTCCGTGATGGCAAAGCCGGGGATGGACGACAAGAGGACGCGACGCAGCGCGTTGCCGAGCGTGTGGCCGTAGCCGCGCTCGAGGGGTTCGATCACGACCTTGGCGCGGTTGGCGCCGAGGCGTTCAATGTTCGGGCCGCGGGGACGCAGCACCTGGTGTGCGGAAACCGTCATGGACAGTGACACTCCTGAAGAATTACTTCGAGTACAACTCGACGATCAGCGCTTCGTTGATGTCGGAAGGCAGGTCGGCGCGATCGGGAACCGACTTGAACACGCCGGAGAACTTCTTCGCATCGACCTCGCACCAGCCCGGAATCAGATCCATCTGCTGGGAAAGGGTGAGCGCCTCGGTTACGTTGAGGTGCTTTTGCGCGCGCTCGGACAACTGGATGTTGTCGCCGGCCTTCACTTGGTAGGACGCCAGGTTGACGACCTTGCCGTTGACCAGGACGCCCTTGTGCGAAACCAGCTGACGGGCCTGGGGACGGGTGACCGCAAAACCCATGCGGTACACAACGTTGTCCAGGCGCTGTTCGAGCATCTGCAGCAGCGACTCACCGGTGTTGCCCTTGCGACGGGCAGCCTTGGTGTAATAGCCGCGGAACTGGCGCTCGAGCAATCCGTAGATGCGCTTTACCTTCTGCTTCTCGCGAAGCTGGGTGGCGTAGTCGGACAGCTTGCCCTTGCGGGCGACGGGACCGTGCTGGCCCGGCTTCTGCTCGAGCTTGCACTTTGAATCGATAGCGCGCGCGGGGCTCTTGAGGCTGAGATCAGCGCCTTCGCGACGAGCGAGCTTACAGGTGGGACCGGTATATCGTGCCATGTTTAATTCCTAGCCCTTAGACGCGGCGCTTTTTCGGCGGCCGGCACCCGTTGTGCGGGATCGGGGTCACGTCGATGATGTTCATGATCTTGTAACCGACGGCGTTCAACGAACGCACGGCGGACTCCCGACCCGGACCCGGGCCCTTGATGCGCACTTCCAGGGTCTTCACCCCGTAATCGAGCGCAGCTTTGCCGGCTTTTTCAGCGGCAACCTGTGCAGCGAACGGCGTGGACTTGCGGGAACCGCGGAAACCCGCGCCGCCCGAAGTTGCCCAGGAAAGGGCGTTACCCTGACGATCGGTGATCGTCACGATGGTGTTGTTGAAAGAAGCATGCACATGCGCGATACCGTCGGTGACGATGCGCTTGATCTTCTTCTTTACTTTGGCTGCAGGCTTGGCCATTAGGCGCTATCCCTTACTTTTTGATGGCTTTGCGCGGACCCTTGCGGGTACGGGCGTTGGTACGGGTGCGCTGGCCACGCAGCGGCAAGCCGCGACGGTGGCGCAGGCCGCGATAGCAGCCAAGGTCCATCAGGCGCTTGATGGAGATACCCACCTCGCGACGCAGATCGCCTTCGACCACGTACTTGGCCACTTCCGAACGAAGCTGATCTACCTGGGCTTCGGTGAGGTCGCGGATCTTGGTGGAATGGGCTACCCCAACCACGTCACACAGTTGCTTCGACCGGGTACGGCCGATGCCGAAAATACTCTGCAAGCCGACCCAGACATGTTTCTGGACAGGCAGGTTGACACCTGCAATGCGCGCCATGAGGCGATCTCCAAACTAAATTTTAGCGCAGTGAATCGAGAATTATAGCAAGGCTTCGGGTTATTCGGAAGCCCCGGCGGCCAAAGCCACCGGAACCCGGCATGGGGAGTGTGCCCATGCTCCGGCGAGAGGTTGTCGTCCAGGGCCTTGTCCCATTGCTGAGACCCGGACCAGCCCCGCGCTACTCAAGCACAGGGACCAACGTCAACCAACCCGTGCGCGAAGCGCCGCCCGGGTCGCCCATCTTGTGACTCAGCCGCGAGCGAAACCGCCGCGGGAGCCGCCTTTCAGATTTGCCTTCTTCATCAGGCCTTCGTACTGGTGCGACATGAGGTGGGCCTGGATCTGGGCTGTGAAGTCCATGACCACGACCACCACGATCAGCAGCGAGGTGCCGCCGAAGTAGAACGGAACATTGAGCCAGGCGCGCAGCACTTCGGGCAACAGGCAGACCAGCACCAGGTACAGGGCGCCAATCAGGGTCAGCCGCGTCATCACGCCATCGATGTATTCGCCGGTCGCCTTGCCCGGGCGGATGCCGGGAATCAGCGCGCCTGACTTCTTGAGGTTTTCGGCCGTTTCCTGGGAGTTGAAGACCAGGGCGGTATAGAAGAACGCGAAGCCGATGATCATCGCGCCGTAAAGCAGCATGTGCAGCGGCTGGGCCGGCGCCAGGGCGTTGGCCACCGACTGCAGCGAGCGCGACAGCATGCCCTGCCAGCCTTCGGCATTGGCATTGGCGCTGCTGAGCCACTGCGAGATCGTCGACGGAAACAGGATCAGGGACGAAGCAAAGATCGGCGGGATCACGCCAGCCATGTTGAGCTTCAGCGGCAGGTGCGAACTCTGGTTCATGTAGCCCTGGCGACCACCCTGTCGACGGGCGTAGTTCACCGTGATCTTGCGCAGCCCCCGCTCCATGAACACCACGAAGAAGGTGACGCCGAGGACCAGCACGAGGATGACCAGCACCGACATGAAGCCGATGTCACCGGTGCTGACCTGCTGCAAGGTCGTGATGACCGCGCTGGGCAGGCCGGACACGATGCCCGCGAAGATGATCAGGGAAACGCCGTTGCCGATGCCCCGCTCGGTAATCTGCTCGCCCAGCCACATCAGGAAGATGGTGCCGGTGGTGAGCGCGACCACGGCGGTCAGCACGAAGCCGATGCCCTGGTCATAGGTGACGCCCTGCTTCTGCAAGGCCGACGCGATGCCGAAGCTTTGCACGACCGCGAGCACGACCGCGAACAAACGCGAGTACTGGGTCAGCTTCCTGCGGCCGCTTTCGCCTTCATTGCGAAGCGCCTTCCAGGGGCCGTAGATCTGGCCCGCCAGCTGCACGATGATGGATGCCGAGATGTAGGGCACCACGTTCAGCGCGAAAAGGCTGAAGCGATTAAGGGCGCCGCCCGAGAACATGTTGAACATGTCCACGATGGTGCCCTTCTGGCTTTCCATCAGCTGCAGCATGGCCTGCGGATTGACACCCGGCACCGGAATGAAGCTACCGATGCGATAGACGATCAGGGCCAACAACACGAACAACAGCCTCTGGCGGAGCTCGGTGAATTTTCCGAGCCCACCCAGGGCACCCGCTGCGGTATTAGCCTGCGCCAAAGTATTACTCCACGCTGCCGCCGGCGGCTTCAATCGCTGCCTTGGCACCGGCAGTCGCGAGCACGCCCTTGAGCACGAACTTCTTGGTCAGGTCGCCCTTCTTGACGATCTTGGCCTGCTTGGCAGTCGCCGGCACCAGCTTTGCGGCGCGAAGCGCGGCGAAATCGGTGTCGGTGATGTCCAGCTTCTCGAGCTGGTAGGTCAGCACTTCGGCGGTGTCGAGCTTGAGCTTCGAGCGGAAGCCAACCTTCGGCATGCGCTTCTTCATCGGCATCTGGCCGCCTTCGAAGCCGGCCTTGATCTTGCCCTTGCCGGAGCGCGCGAACGAACCCTTGTGGCCGCGGCCGGCAGTCTTGCCCAGGCCCGAACCAATGCCGCGACCGACGCGCTTGCGCTCGGCGCGGGCGCCTTCAGCAGGACTCAGAGTATTCAATTTCATGATGATTTTCCTTGAGCCGCTCAGGATTCGACGCGAACCAGGTAATGCAGCTGATTGATGAGACCGCGGACCGAGGGGGAATCCTTCAGTTCACGCACATCGTTGATTTTGTTCAGGCCGAGTGCCTTCACCGACAGGCGGTGGCGGGCTTGGCAGCCGCGCAGGCCCTTGACCAGGCGGACCTTGATGGTCGGGGAATTAGGCATTGTAGATCTCCTCGAGCTTCTTGCCGCGCTTGGCGGCGATGTGGCTCGGGGACTGCATTGCGGTCAGACCCTTGAAGGTCGCACGAACCAGGTTGATCGGGTTACGCGAACCGACGGCCTTGGCCAACACGTTCTTGACGCCGACGGCTTCCAGCACGGCGCGCATCGCGCCACCGGCAATGACGCCGGTACCTTCCGAGGCGGGCATCATGAAGACGCGCGCGGCGCCGTGGCCGGCCTTGACGGCGTGCCACAGGGTGCCTTCGTTGAGGTCGACACTGATCATCGCCTTGCGGGCTTTTTCCATCGACTTCTGGATGGCGACCGGCACTTCGCGGGCCTTGCCATAACCAAAACCGATCTTGCCGGCGCCGTCGCCCACCACCGTCAATGCGGTGAAGGTGAACTGGCGGCCGCCCTTGACGGTCTTGGACACACGGTTGACGGCGACCAGCTTCTCGATGAAGCCGTCGTCACTCTCACCGCGATTGCGATCGCGTTCGTTGCTGCTCATTGATTTGATTTCCTGTTGGAGATTATTTGCTTACGGCGTTCGCCGCTTATAGTTGTATGCATCTGATGGGCGCCAGGGCGCCCATTTCAAGCGTGTCGCACTTAGAACTTGAGGCCACCTTCGCGGGCAGCTTCGGCCAATGCCTTGATGCGGCCGTGGTAACGGTAGCCCGAGCGGTCGAATGCGACCTTCTCGATGCCAGCGGCCAGGGCGCGCTCGGCGATCAGCTTTCCAACCTTGGAAGCAGCGTCGGAATTCTTGCCGTTCTTCAGGCCTTCCTTCACGTCGGCCTGCAGGGTGGAAGCGGAAGCCAAAACCTTCGAGCCGTCGGCGGTGAACACCTGGGCATAGATGTGCTGGCCGGAGCGCAGCACTGTCAGGCGGTGGACGCCCAGGTCGCGGATATGCGAACGGGTGGTCTTGGCGCGGCGCAGACGGGCGATATTCTTATCCATTGCTCTCTACCTCGAGGAAGCTGAAGCGCCCAATTAGGCCTTCTTGGCTTCCTTCATGATGATTTTTTCGCCGGAGTAACGGATGCCCTTGCCCTTGTACGGCTCGGGTTTACGGTACGCGCGGATCTTGGCGGCCACTTCACCGACCTGCTGCTTGTCAGCGCCGGAAACCAGGATTTCAGTCTGGGTCGGCGTGGTCAGCGTGATGCCTTCCGGGGTCTGGAACAGCACCGGATGCGAGAAGCCGAGGCTCAGGTTCAAGTCCTTGCCCTGCATGGCGGCGCGGTAACCGACGCCGACCAGCTCGAGCTTGCGGGTGAAGCCTTCGGAAACTCCGGTCATCATGTTGGACAGGATGGCGCGGATGGTGCCGGCCATCGCCATGTCATCGGGATTGGCTGCGCCCAGCTGGACGACGCCATTCTCGTTGCTGACACTGACGCCGTTGGGCTTGGTGATGTTGAGCGTGCCCTTGGGGCCTTTCACTGACAGGACGCCGTCGGCTTCCTTCAGTTCTACGCCCTTGGGCAGGTTGATCAATTTCTTGGCGACGCGGGACATGGCGGTGCTCCTTAGGCCACGAGGCAGAGGACTTCGCCGCCCACGCCCGCAGCGCGGGCCTGGCGATCGGTCATCAGACCCTGCGAGGTGGAGATGATGGCCACGCCGAGGCCGGCGAGGATCTTCGGAAGCTCGTCCTTGCCGCGGTACTGGCGCAGGCTGGACTTCGAAACGCGCTCGAGGCGCTCGATGACGGGCTTGCCCTCGTAGTACTTCAACGCGATTTCCAGGCGGGCCTTGGCGCCCTCACCCGAAATGCGGACGTCGCCGAGGTAGCCTTCGCTACGCAGGACGTTGGCGATGGCGAGCTTCAGGCGCGAAGCAGGCATCGAAACTGCGGGTTTGCCGACGGCGAGCGCATTTTTGATGCGCACCAGCATGTCGGCGATAGGATCAGTCATGCTCATAAATTGCTTACCTGTTAGTTAGGTTGGCAGCACCGATATCCGCTTGATCCCGATCCGTGCAGCGATCGGGAAAAGGCGGTTACCAGCTCGCCTTGCGAAGGCCGGGCACATCGCCACGCATGGTGGCTTCGCGCAGCTTGTTGCGGCCGAGGCCGAACTTGGCGTACACACCGCGGGAACGGCCGGTGAGTTCGCAACGGTTACGGACGCGGGAAGCCGACGAGTCACGCGGCAGCTTCTGCAGCTTGGTCACTGCATCCATCTTGTCTTCGTAGGAAGCGGTCGTGCTGGCGATGGTCGCCTTCAGCTCGGCGCGCTTGCTCGCGAATTTCTTTACCAGTTTCTTCCGCTTGATATCGCGGTTCACCATCGAGGTCTTGGCCATGATTTAGTTCCTGATATCAGTTACGGAAGGGGAAGTTGAAGGCTTCGAGCAACGCCTTGGCTTCTTCGTTGGTCTTGGCCGTGGTGGTGATGGCGATGTCCATGCCACGCATCGCGTCCACTGCGTCAAAGTCGATTTCCGGGAAGATGATCTGTTCCTTGATGCCCATGTTGAAGTTGCCACGGCCATCGAAGGAACGGCCCGACACGCCGCGGAAGTCGCGCACGCGGGGAAGGGAAATGCTGATCAGGCGATCCAGGAATTCGTACATCTTGGCGCGGCGCAAGGTCACCTTGCAGCCGATCGGCCAACCGTCACGAATCTTGAAGCTGGCAACCGACACGCGAGCCTTGGTGGTCACCGGCTTCTGGCCGCCGATCTTGGCCATGTCGGCCACGGCGTTTTCCAGGATCTTCTTGTTGCCCACCGCCTCGCCCACGCCCATGTTGAGCGAGATCTTGGTGATGCGCGGAACCTGCATGACGTTGTCGTAGCCGAACTTTTCCATCAGCTTCGGAACAACGGTTTCTTTGTAGATTTTTTCGAGACGGGTGGTCATTTGCTATTCCTCAAGCGTCCAGCGCTTCACCGCTCGAGCGGAACACACGCACTTTGCGTCCATCCTCGAGCACCTTGAAACCAACGCGCTCACCCTTGCCGGAGCCGGTGTTGAACAGCATGACGTTGGAGATATGGATCGGCGCCTCACGCTCGATGATCCCGCCGGCCTGGCCGGCCTGGGGATTCGGCTTGGTGTGGCGCTTGATGATGTTGATGTTCTGGACCACGACCTTCTCGCCGAGAACCCGAACAACCTCACCCTTCTTGCCTTTGTCGGCGCCGGCGATAATGATCACCTGGTCACCCTT
>JAPLSI010000125.1 GCA_026398715.1 Gammaproteobacteria bacterium | reverse complement strand
GCAGCGTATGCAGTTCTCGACGACGACGAAGGGCATGTTGCATCCGGAAGTGAAGGCGGTGGCGCTCCCTACGAGGTTCGAACTCGTGTTCCAGCCTTGAGAGGGCCGTGTCCTGGACCACTAGACGAAGGGAGCGCATGGATTGCACCGGTGGCGCACGCTAGTATAGCGGCTTCACCACCCTGTCGCCTAGGCATTGCCTGCGACTCTTCAGGCCGGAAGGAATCCGGGCCAGAGATCCCATGACGGAAACCAGCATCGACTTCCTGCGCACGCCCCGGATCGTTCCCAGGGACGGGCACGGCATCTCCCGCAAGGACATCAGTCCCAACGCACTGCGCGTGCTCTATCGACTGCGCGAGGGCGGCTTCGCCGCTTTCCTGGTGGGCGGCGCGGTGCGCGACCTGTTGATCGGCGGCCATCCGAAGGACTTCGACGTCGCCACCGACGCCACGCCCGAGCAGGTGAAGTCCCTGTTCCGGAACTGTCGCCTGATCGGGCGGCGCTTCCGCCTGGCGCACGTGATCTACGGCCGCGAGATCATCGAAGTCGCGACCTTCCGCGCCAACGAGGACGACGGCAGCGGCGATCGCGAAACGGTCGGCGAAGGCCGCCTGAGCCGCGACAATGTCTACGGCACCGTCGAAGACGATGCCGTGCGCCGCGACTTCACCGCGAACGCGCTGTACTACGCGATCGAGGATTTTTCCGTCCGCGATTATGTTGGCGGCTTCGAGGACGTGCAGGCGCGCGTGCTAAGGCTGATCGGCGATCCCGAATCGCGCTATCGCGAAGACCCGGTGCGCATGCTGCGCGCGGTCCGGCTGGCATCCAAGCTGGATTTCTCCATCGACCCTGCCGCGGCCGAACCGTTGCCGCGGCTGTCCGAACTGCTGTCGGGCGCCGCGCCTGCCCGATTGTTCGATGAATGCCTGAAGATGTTCATGGCCGGGCATGCCGAGAAGAGTTTCCTTGCGCTCGAGCGGCATGGCTTGCTGGCGGCGCTGTTTCCGGAAACCGCCAAGGCGCTGGCGACCAATCGCAGCGGCGCGTTGCGCGCCACCTTGCTGCAGGCCTTGCGCAGCACCGATGGCCGCGTCGCGCAAGACAAGCCGGTCACGCCGGCGTTCCTGTTTGCTGCCTTGTTGTGGCCCGCCTATTGCCGCGAGCTTGCCGTCCTGCAGAAGGCCGGCGTCGATCCACTGGCGGCGCAGCAGCGTGCGGCCGATCGCGTCACGCTGCACCAGGCCGAGCGGATCGCCTTGCCGCGGCGGTTCTCGCAGCCGATGCAGGAGATCTGGTTGCTGCAGCCGCGCTTCTCGCAGCGGCAACGCAAACGCGTATTCCGCCTGCTGGCGCATCCGCGCTTCCGCGCCGCCTTCGATTTCCTGGAGCTTCGCGGCAGCAGCAGTCCCGAGATCGCCGAGGACGTGGCCTTCTGGCGCGAGGCACAACTGCAATCCCCCGAACACCTGGCCGAAGCGCTGGACGGCAGTCGCGCTGGTGCCGGCGAGTCGCACCACGATCCGGACATTTCGTCGCCGCCGCGCAAGCGCCGCCGTCGCCGCCGGCCTGCCGGCGGATCCCAGCCCAGCGGAACACCAGACTGATGGCCGACGCCGTCCGCGCCTTCGTTGGATTGGGCGGGAACGTCGGTGATGTCGCCCGCACGCTCGGAGAGGCGATCTGGGCTATGGATTCCCTGCCGCAGACCAGCGTGCGAAACCAGTCGGGCCTGTATCGCTCGCCGCCCTGGGGCCGCACCGACCAGCCCGATTTCATCAACGCAGTGGTCGAGTTGCAGACGCGCCTGGCGCCGATCGTGCTGCTCGACAGTCTGGTGGTGATCGAGGAAAAGCTGGGCCGCGTGCGCAAACCCGACGACCGTTGGGGACCACGAAGGATCGACCTGGACCTGCTGGTTTTTGGCGAGCAGACCTTGCTGTCGCCCGGCCTGCAGGTGCCGCATCCGCGCCTGCATGAGCGTGGCTTCGTGCTGATACCCTTGGCCCAGATCGCGCCAAGCCTTGAAATTCCCGGCCTTGGCCGGGTTTCCGACCTGTTGGCTGCGATCGATGCTTCCGGCGTCGAGGCCATCGACTGAGTTCCAAGGATTCCAGACATGTACGCCGACAACACCAAGACTCCCGCGCGCCCTGCCGTCACCGTGCCCAAGCTCAGGCAGATGAAGGCCGACGGCGAGCGCATCGTGTCCCTCACCGCGTATGACGCGAGCTTCGCCCGGCTGATGGACGCCTGTGGCGTGGATGTGGTGCTGGTCGGTGATTCGCTGGGCATGGTGGTGCAAGGGCACAAGAGCACCTTGCCAGTTACGGTTGCGGACATCGTTTATCACTCGGCTTGCGTGGCTCGGGGCCTGCGCTCGGCGCTGCTGGTCGCCGACATGCCGTTCCAGAGTTGCGCGACGCCGCTGCGCGCGCTGGAAGCGGCGGTGCCGATGCTGGCTGAAGGCGGCGCGAGCATGGTGAAGATCGAAGGCGCCGGTCCGATGGTCGAGACGATCGGGTTCCTCACCGCGCGCGACATTCCCGTTTGCGCGCACCTGGGGCTGACGCCGCAATCGGTGTTGAAGCTTGGCGGTTACAAGGTGCAGGGCAGGGAGCAGGCCGCCGCGGCCCGCCTGCTGTCCGATGCCATCGCCGTTGCCGAAGCCGGCGCCGAGCTGCTCGTGCTGGAGTGCGTGCCCAGCGCGCTTGCGGCAGAAGTAACGGCCAGCCTGCAGATTCCAACCATCGGCATTGGCGCCGGCCCCGCCTGCGACGGCCAGATCCTCGTGCTGCATGACATGCTCGGCATCAACTCGGGACACCGCCGCCCGCGCTTCGTCAGGAATTTCCTCGAAGGCAACGATTCCATCGCCGCCGCCGTGCAGTCCTACGCAAAAGCGGTACGGGACGGCAGCTTCCCCGGCCCCGAACACGGATACGAATGATGCAGTCGTTTTCAACGATCGGGCAGATGCGCGAACAGGTCGGCCAGTGGCGCCGGGATGGGCTGCGGATAGGCTTCGTGCCGACCATGGGCAACCTGCATGCGGGGCATTTCGCGCTGGTTGAACTCGCACGCGAACATTCCGACAAGGTGATCGCCAGCATCTTCGTCAACCCCACCCAGTTCGGTCCCAACGAAGACTACGGCCGCTATCCGCGCACGCCCGACACGGACATCGCGGGACTGGCCGGCAAGGGTTGCGATGCGTTGTTCCTGCCTTCGGTGGACGAGATGTATCCGTTCGGCACCATCGGCTGCGTGCAGATGCACGTGCCCGGCATCACCGACATCCTGTGCGGCGCGCATCGGCCCGGGCATTTCAATGGCGTGGCGCAGGTGGTGTCGCGCCTGTTCAACATGGTGCAGCCCGACGTTGCGGTATTCGGCCGCAAGGACTACCAGCAACTCCAGGTCATCCGCTACATGACCGAAGAGATGAGTTTCCCCGTGCGAATCGTCGCGGCGCCGACCCTGCGCGAGCCGGACGGCCTGGCGATGAGCTCGCGCAACCAGTACCTGCAAGGCGACGAACGCCAGGTCGCGACCACCGTCTATCGCACCCTGCGCGCGATGCGGGATGCGGCGGCCACCGGCAGGCCGCTTCGCGACATCGAGGACGACGCATCGCAGGCCTTGCACAGTGCTGGTTTTACCGTGGATTACGCCGAAATCCGCCGAAGCGACCTGACCCGGCCCAAACTGCCTGGCGAGCCCGGACTGGTGGCGCTGATCGCCGCACGCCTGGGCCGGACGCGGTTGATAGACAACCTTGAATTCAATGGCGACCGATGATGCAGATTGATGCGGGCTGGCAGGCCCTTAGCCATGAGGCGGCGCGGCTGATCCACGTGCCCGTGCAACAGATGCTCGCCGACGACCCGAGGCGCGCGGCCGATTTCAGCCTTCGCGTGGGCCCGGTGTATGCGAATTTTTCGCGCCAGCGCTTCGATGACAAGGCGCTCGGCGTGTTGTTCGGGATGGCGCGCGATGCCGGCGTGCCGGCCGCGTTCAGGGCCATGTTCGACGGCGTGCATGTCAATGGCTCGGAAGATCGCCCCGCCCTGCATACCGCGCTGCGAAGCGCGCTGGGCGAGGGCGACACGGCATCGGCCGCGCGGGTCGAGGTGGCTGCCGCACTCGAGTCGATGCGTGCACTGTGCGACCGCCTGCGCGCCTCCGATGTCACCGACATCGTCAACGTCGGCATCGGCGGGTCGGACCTGGGGCCCCGACTCGCGGTGGAAGCGCTGCGGGATTTCAGCGACGGCCGCTTCCGCATCCATTTCCTCAACAACGCCGATGCGGGCAATGTCCACCAGCTGGTCGGCAAGCTCGATCGCGGGCGCACCGCCGTCGTGCTGGTCTCGAAAAGTTTCGGTACGCAGGAGACCTTGCTCAACGGCGATATCCTGAAGGCCTGGCTCGGCGACGACGAGCGCCTGTTCGCCGTGACGGCGAATGTTTCCAAGGCCGCCGCGTTCGGCGTGCCGGCCGAGCGAATCCTGCCGATGTGGGACTGGGTCGGGGGTCGTTATTCCTTGTGGTCCGCCGTCGGACTGGTGGTCGCACTTTCGATCGGCTTCGATAATTTCCAGCGCCTGTTGAGTGGCGCTGCGGTGATGGACGAGCACGCCTTGCAACAGCCGCCGGAGTCCAACCTGGCGGTCTGGCATGCCCTGGCGACGATCTGGAATCGCAACGGCCTGGGCCTGGACACGCAGGCCGTGCTGCCCTACGACGACCGACTCGCGCTGTTGCCTTCCTACCTGCAGCAACTGGTGATGGAAAGCCTTGGAAAATCCGTGCGTCCCGACGGCAGCCCGGCGTCCGTCGCCACCGTGCCGGTGATCTGGGGTGGTCCCGGCACCAGCAGCCAGCACAGCTTTTTCCAGGCGTTGCACCAGGGCACCGACACCGTGCCGGCCGACTTCATCGGCGTGGCGCGTCCCGCGCATCCGTATCGCGCCAGCCACGACGCCTTGCTGTCCCACTTGTTGGCGCAAGGCGAGGCGATGGCCAACGGCGCTGCCGATGCCGATCCACAGAAAGCCTACCCGGGCAACCGTCCGTCGACGATGTTCCTGCTGGACGAGCTGACGCCGGAAAGCCTCGGCGCCCTGATCGCGATGTACGAACACAGCGTGTACGTGCAGTCCGTGCTTTGGGGCATCAACGCATTCGACCAGTGGGGCGTCGAGCTGGGCAAGAAGATCGCCACGTCCCTGTTGCCTGCCGTTGCGTCCGAAGCCGCGTTGCCGGTCGCCGATCCGGTCACCGCGCAACTCCTGGCGGAGCTGCGTTCGCGTCGCTAGCCGGGGGCCGATGCCGCTGTCGTTTCTTGCGCCGCGTGCCGTTGCAGCGCCCATTCCACGTGTTCGCGCACGATCTCCGACGGATCGCCCGCGCGCGCCTTGAGCGCTTCGACAATCTCCGGCGCCGTCGCTGCATTGCCCAGCGCCACGGCAATGTTCCGCAGCCAGCCTTCGTATCCCGTGCGCCGGATCGCCGAGCCTTCCGTGCGGCCCAGGAATTCTTCCTCGGTCCAGGCGAACAATTCCACCAGGCTGGCCCGGTCCAGATCATTGCGCGCGCGAAAATCCGGTTCGTCGAAGCGCTTGGCGAACTTGTTCCAGGGACAGACCAGCTGGCAGTCGTCGCATCCGAAGATGCGGTTGCCTATCGCGACCCGGAACTCCTCCGGTATCGAACCTCTCAATTCAATCGTCAGGTAGCTGATGCAGCGCCGCGCATCCACGCGATTGGGCGCCACGATCGCCTGGGTCGGGCAGATGTCGATGCAGCGGGTGCAGGTGCCGCAGTGCGCGCTGGCTTCTTCGTCGACTGGCAAGGGCAGGTCGGTGAAGATTTCGCCCAGGAAGAACCAGCTGCCGGCGCCCTTGTTGATCAGGCAGGCGTTCTTGCCGATCCATCCCAGCCCGGCGTTGCGCGCCAGCGCCCGCTCGAGCACCGGCGCTGAATCCACGAACACGCGATAGCCGAACGCGCCCACCTCATCGCTGATCCGGTCGGCGAGCTTTTGCAGCCTGGCACGCATCAGCTTGTGGTAATCGCGGCCCAGCGCATATCGGGCCACGTAGGCGCGACTGCCATCGCGCAGCGTCTTCCAGGCGCTTTCGTCGTCGTCGGTGCCGTAGTCCATGCGCACCGATATCACGCGCAACGTGCCCGGCTGCAGTTCGGCCGGCCGCGACCGCTTGTCGCCATGGCGGGCCATGTATTCCATCCGGCCGTGCTGGCCCTGTGCGAGCCAGTCGCGCAGGTGAGTCTCGTCCTCGGACAGGTCCACGCCGGCAATGCCGGCCTGCTGGAATCCAAACTCGGCACTCCAGTGCTTGATGTTGCCGGCCAGTGCGCGCAGATCGGGCATCGGGCAAGTATAGTTATGCGATGAATTCGCCGCTGCCCTTGTTTACCGCCGACCAGGTGCGCGCCATCGAGGCGCAGGCCGTGGAAACGCTGGGGCTGACAGCCTACGAACTGATGGGCCGCGCCGGTGCGGCCGCATGGCATGCCTTGCGCCGTCGCTGGCCGCAGGTCTCGCGCATCGGGGTCGCCTGCGGACCGGGCAACAATGGCGGAGACGGCTATGTGCTGGCCCGCATTGCCAAGGCCGCGGGATGCCAGGTGCAGGTGATGGTGCCGCCGGATGGTGCGCCACGCGGCGACGAGGCCATGCGCGCTGCCAGCGATTGGCGCGAAGCAGGTGGCATCACCCGCGCATTCGATGGCCAGTTGCCGGAGGTCGATCTGTGGGTGGATGCCTTGTTCGGCATCGGCCTGGCGCGGAACATCGTCGGCGTGTGCCAGGCGATGATCGAACGAATCAACGCTTCGCACTTGCCGGTATTCTCGATCGACGTGCCGTCCGGACTCGATTGCGACCGCGCGTATGCCGGCCGCGCCTGCATTCGCGCCGACCTGACGATCGGCTTGCTGGCGGCGAAGCGCGGCGCCTACACGGGCCCGGGCTGCGACGTGTCCGGCACGGTCGAGTACGATCCGATCGGCATGACCAGCGAATTCCTCGCGCAATTCGCGCCGAGCGCTCTCCTGTATCGCCCGGCCGACCTGGTGGACGGGTTGAAGCCCCGCCATGCGAATGCGCACAAGGGCGAACACGGCCATGTGCTCTGCGTCGGCGGCGAGATGGGCATGGGCGGCGCCGTCCGGCTGTGCGCGGAAGCGGCGTTGCGCGCAGGCGCCGGCCTGGCCAGCGTCGCCACGCGCACCGAAGGTGTCGCAGCGCTGGTGGCTGCGCGTCCGGAGGCAATGACCCATGCCGTGGAAGACGCCGATGCATTGAAGATACTGATCAAGCGCGCGGACGTGCTTGCGGTCGGTCCTGGCTTGGGTCGCGGCGACTGGGGAAGAAACCTGTTCGAGGCTGCGGCGTCATCGGGCAAGCCGCTGATCCTGGATGCCGACGGACTGGGCATGCTGGCATTGCATCCGCGCGCGTTGCCGCAGGCGATACTCACGCCGCATCCGGGCGAGGCTGCGCGACTGCTGGGTTGCGAAACCGAGGAAGTGCAATCGGATCGCTTCCATGCCGTTGATGCGCTGGTGAAGAAATTCAATTGTGTCGTAGTGCTGAAGGGCGCAGGCACGCTGGTTGCCGCGCCTGGCGAGACCACTGCCGTCATCGGCGCCGGCATCCCGGGCATGGCGACCGGCGGCATG
>JAPLSI010000069.1 GCA_026398715.1 Gammaproteobacteria bacterium | reverse complement strand
CGCAACGCGCGCTGGCCTGCGCCGTGGTCGGCGACAAGCGCACGGTTGCGCAGGGCATCGCCGAATTCGTGCATCGCCATCGGCCGGACGAATTGCTGGTAACTGCCAACATCTTCGACCATGCCGCGCGCTTGCATTCCTTCGCGCTGCTTGCCGACGCGATAGGCTGCAAGGATTGATTCCGGCGATCAGGCGAGCGGAAGTTCCAGCGTAAAGGTCGAGCCGCCACCGTCGCGTTTTTCGTACCAAAGGTCGCCGCCCATGGCGCGTGCCTGTTGCTTGGCCAGCGCCAGGCCCAGCCCGGTGCTGGTTTCGCCGGCGGTGGGTTCCGAGGACAGGCGCGTGAAGCGCTGGAACAGGCGTTCCTGGTCCGCGCTGCTGATGCCCGGCCCGCGATCCATCACCGTCATGCGCCCGCGCGTGCCCTTGCTGCTGGCGCAGATGCTGACGCGACTGCCTTGTGGCGAATACTTGATGGCGTTGGACAACAAGTTCTGCAATACGTGGACGGCGCTCGAACGCAGGCCGGACACGACGATCACGTCGTGTGGAAGCATGTGCAGCATGATCTGCTTGGCGCGCGCGCTTTCATTGAGCAAGTCGACTGCCTCGTCGAGCAGCAGGCGCACGGACAAGGGCTCGATCACGCCGCCGGAGGCTTGTTCTTCCTGTTGCTCGAGCAAGGCCTGCAGGAACAGGAGGCCCGCGTCGGCGGAACTGCGAATGGAATGCGCCAGGCGAACCACGCCCAGGTCCACGTCCGGTATCGCAATCTGCAGGTCGGTGGCGAACATGATGTTGGCCAGGTAGTTGCGCAGGTCGTGCGCGACCAGTTCGGCCATGTCCTGTTTTTCCTGCGCGAAGCGGCGCAGGGCGTCGCGCGAATTCTTCAGGTCCACGTGGGTGCGTACACGGGCCAGCAGCTCGCGCGCGACGAAAGGCTTGGTGACGTAATCGTTGACCCCGGCGCTGAAGCCGCGGATCAGGTTTTCGCGATCGTCGTCGGCAGTCAGGAAGATGATGGGCAGGTCGACCGTCGCGGGCGTTGCGCGCAGTTCGCGCAGCACGCCGAATCCGTCCATGCCCGGCATCCGCACATCCAGCAGCACCAGGTCGGGATTTTCGGCCAGGGCCTTGGCCACGCCTTCTTCGCCGGACAATGCCGAAATGGTGGCATAACCCTGCTGGGACAGCAGCGCCGTGATCAGGCGGACATTCACCACCTGGTCGTCCACGACCAGCACCAGGGGCCTGGTTGCTTCGCCGATGGGCTGGTGTTCGATGGGAAGTTGTTCGATGGCCATCGGGTCTCAGTCCGGAGAAGGCGCCAGGGTGGGCGCAAGCAAGGCGTTGATGGCGTTGTAGAGGTCCTGGTAGCGCAGCGGCTTGGCGATGTAATCGTTGCAGCCTGCTTCCAGCGCGTTGGCCCGGTCGGCGCTCATGGCCATGGCGGTGAGCGCGATCACCGGGATTGATGCAGTGGCCGGGTCCTGCTTCAACAGCCCGGTAGCGGTCAGGCCGTCCATGCCCGGCAGCTGGATGTCCATAAGGATCAAGTCGGGGCGCTCGGCGCGGGCGAGTGTCAGGCCCGACTCCGCATCCGTCGCGCACAGCGCCTCGTGTCCTGCGTTGCGCAACAGGAGTACCGCCAGCTTCATGTTGGCGGCGTTGTCTTCGATGATGAGGATGTTGGCCATGCGGTCCCTAGTGTTGCGTCAGCGCGCGCCGGACTTCGGAGATGAAGCCGGCCCGGTTGAACCCGGCCTTTTCGATGATGCGGATGATCTTGTCCGGATACTTGGAAAGCAGTTCCTGGTCGAGCCGGGTGATCTGCTTGGCGGTGAGCAAGGTCGATGGCTTCGCGCCCGCCCAGGGCACGCAGCAACGAATAGGCCGGGGACGGCAGCGACGAGGCGATGACTTCCAGGGCGCGCGGGTCGTCGTCCACCAGCAGCACGCTGTAGCTGTGCTCGCGGGCGGAGTGCAGGCCCAGCATCGCCAACGACGCCTTGAGTTGCGCACGGCTGATGGGTTTCTGCAGCAGCACGGCAGCGCCACCGTCGATTGCGGCGCGTGCCTGCGCGCCGTTGGCCAGCACCACCACGGGAACCTTCGACAAGGCGGGCGTCTGGCGGATGTGGGTCAGCAATTGCAGGCCGTCCATGTCGGGCAGGTGCAAGGCCATGGTGATGACGCTGAGGGCTTGTCCTTCCATCAGCATCATGGCGGCGTCCGCCGAGCCGGCCAGCAGCACGGTGAAGCCTTCCGCCTCCAGCATCAGGCGCACGAGGTCTGCGCCGCGGTCGTCGTCGTCCACGATCAGCGCGAAGCGCTCCATGGGCGCTGCCGCGCCGGAACCGACCGGCCGCACGATGCTCGACATCAGGGAATCCACCAATGGCAGCCAGGCGACCACGCAGGTGCCTTCGCCCTCGCTGCTGGCGACTGCCACGGTGCCGCCATGCAGCTCCACCAGTTGGCGGACCATGGCAAGGCCCAGTCCGGTGCCTTCGAAGCGCCGCGCCAGGCCGCTGTCGATCTGGGTGAAGGACTGGAACAGCTTCGACAGGCTGGCTGCGGGAATGCCGATGCCTTCATCGCTGACGCACAGCTCGATGAATTCCTGGTAGCTCTTGTCGATCAGCGGGAAATTGTGCTGCGGCCATGCGCCTGAAAGCGTGCCGACGGTGTTTCGCGACACGCGCCGCGCGCTGACCAGTACGCGCCCGCCGTGCGAACTGAATTTGACGGCATTGGAAAGCAGGTTGTAGATGATCTGCTTGGTCTTGCGAAGGTCCAGCTGCAACGCATGCAGCCCGTCCTCGATGTCGAGGTCCAGGCGGATCCGTTGGCGGGCCGCCCGCTCGCGCACGATGGTCAGGCTGTTGGCGAGCAGGTTGTTCAGATCCACCGACTCGAGTTCCAGCGCCATCATGCCGGCTTCGATCTTGGACAGGTCGAGGATGTCGTTGATGAGCGACAGCAGGTGTTGCCCGCTGTTGAAGATGTCGGCGACGTACTCGCCCTGGTTGCCATTCATCTCGCCGACCATGCCGTCCTTCAGCGCTTCGGAAAAACCGATGATGGCGTTGAGCGGCGTGCGCAGCTCGTGGGACATGGTGGCGAGGAATTCGGACTTCATCCGGCTGGCGTGGGCCAGTTCGATGTTCTTTTGCTGCAGGGTCTGTTCGAAGCGGTCGCGTTCGCTGTCGCGCGCGGCTTCGATCTGCTTGCGCACGGTATTGTCGGTGCCGATCAGCAGGTAGCCGATGATCTCGCCGTCCGAGTCGCGCAGGGACGTTACCGACACGTTGGCCGGGAACCGGCTGCCGTCCTTGCGCACGTAGGTGAGTTCGTAGATGTCCTCGATGCCGCGCGAGGCCTTGAACACCAGCGCCTCGAAACCGGGCGCGATGGTGGTGTCGAGTTCGAGGCTGAGCGCGGCGGCGCGTTCGATCAGTTCCTGCGGGTCGGAGATGTCCGCGGGCGTGATGCGGTTGACGACGTCGTCGGCGGTATAACCGAGCATTCGTTCGGCGCCGACGTTGAAGATCTGGATGACGCCCTTCTCGTCCGTGGCGATACTGGAGAAGTAGGCGCTGTCGAAGATGGCGTCCTGCAAGGCACCGGGCTTGAGCGGCGTCTTGGTGCGCGCGCCGACGCTTTCGCCAGATGTGTCTTGCGAGCCCCATTCGGGGCCGAAGTTAGGCATGGAGTTGCTCGGGAAGTCGGCGGCCAGGTCAACGGGCGACGACGGGAAAGCTTGCGGGCTCGAGGCTGCCACGCGGCACGCCCGGAAGCGCGATGGTGCGGTGGCAATGAGGCGAGACGAGATGGCAGGGTAACAGCATTCACAAGCCGTACATCGGCGGCTTGGAGGCTTGCCGAGGCGGAGGTTAAGCTTCCATCAAGGTACGGGAGAGATTGAAAGTGCTCAGGTTGCTCGCGTTGTTGTCGATCGTCCTGATGTTGTGGCCCAACCCGGAGGTGCATTCGCTGCCGGCGGTCGTTGCTTTCTTCGCGCTGGCTGCCTGGCAGGGCTTGCGCAAGCTGTGGCGGCAGAACCTGCCGTTGTGGCGCGAGTTTCGCGCCACCAGCCGATCACCCTCGAAGTTGCTGCGCGATGCCCTCGTGTTGTGGAGCCCGCTGGCGCTGGTCATCGGCGTGCTGGTGCTGTGTGCCGGCCTGATGGCGGCCGGCGCCCAATCCCTTGCCTATCGGCTGACGACGCTGGACGAGTTTTGTCGCGTCGTTTCCGTGCCGGGTGAACCGGTGGTTCCGTGTACCGGGATGGATGGTGAGCTGCGGCCGGAACAAATCCGCCGCATCGGCGTGCAAGCGGATCTGAATCGATTCCTGTCGGAAAGGTATCGGGTTGCGCGCGCGCCTTTTGTCTCCAACACCAACGGCGAGGATCGCGGCCAGCTGGCGGGACCGTCGTTGCCGGCCTCGCTGTCGCCGGTGGCGCTGCTGAAGCTGGAGCCTGCACCCGAAGACGACGCGGAACTTGCGCGACTCAAGCTCGAGTTGCGGACCCTGGTGGATGCGCCGACCAGGCCGGCGGCCAACGTGCTGGACCTGGTGCGCTACATGAGTGAGCGCGACGCCCGCATCGCGCGCATGCGCGAACTGACCGCGAGGGTGCTGGCACGACGCGAACTGGTATTGCGGGATGCTTATGAAGGACTGGCGCCCGCCCAGCTCCATCCCCTGCGCTTCGAGCATCGCGTGGCGCGGGTGCTGGCCGACATACCGATGGACCAGGGCGGTAACGCCGGCCGCGCAGGCGTCGTGCGCATGCTTGCCGAGAACGAAGCCGCCGTGTCCAGCCGATTGCAGCGTGAATTCGACGCGCCGGTGGAGTCGGCTGCCTTGGCGGCGGTGTTGCGTATCCCCAGGTACTGCACGGTGGCGTCGCCCGACCTGCGGCTGCGGCTAAGCGAATCGGATTTCGAGGGGCAGGGCGCTGGCGGCATGCTGGACGGAAATGGCGGGACGTTTGCCTGCTTCCAGGCCGCGGACGCACCGATGAAGCTGGAGTCGCTGGGATTCCGGCAAAGCGTGCACCACTCGATCGATCGCTGGCACGAACAGCTGGCCGCGCCGGCTTTCCGACGGCTGGGCGACTTGAGCGCGCAAGCGCGTGCGGGCGGCACCGATGGCGACGCGATCGCGGCGAACCTGGGCAGCCTGGTACCTGCCACCCTCCACCTGGGCCGACAGATGTGCCGCTGGAACCGTCCGGGCGGATGCCTGCTGAATTCCGTGCGCGAGTCGCTGGAAGATGGCTATGCGAGCGCCCACGCAAAGCTGGAGGGCAAGGTGGGGGCGAGCGAGCCCGCTGCAGTGGCCGCTGCAAGGCTAGGCCAGCAGGTTGACGACCTCGCGTTGACGCTGGATTCCCGGCTTGCATCGCAGCGCGACAGTGCGCATCGCTATGCAGACGAAATTTTCCGGACACGCGACCTTTTGCAACTGCTCGGCTGGATCGTGCTGGGGCTGGTTGCGATCAAGAGCTTCCTGTATGTGCTGGCGCTGGAGATGTTCCACAGCGACGAGCAGATGACGATCCGGTTCGAGGGGGCGGAGCCGGTCGAGGGCGAGTACCGGACGGGAGCGCAGCTGGACATCGACCGCGCCTTCCGCTATCCGCTGGTCACCCGCAAGCAACTGTCGAATGCAGACAACAACCTTGCCTTTGCGCCGTGGCCGAGGGCTGCGCCCCTGGCGCGCATCCTGCGACGGAAGTACTTCTTCTTTGCACGCGGCAGCCTTCTGGAGGACGCCGGCCGGACGCAGGGGCCGGGCGATGCGGCGCGTGGCATGGTGGCATCGGCGGGCGGCGGCCAGTCCATCGTGGAGTGGAAGATGCGCGAAGGCGAGGAGGTCATCTTCCGCTACAAGGACTTCCATGGCGCCAGCGAAAACATCGTATTGCAGTCGGAATTGAGCCTGCGGCTTTCGACGATGTTGTTCGGTCGCCTGGTCTTCCACAGCGCGCGCTGCCAGTTCGGCGAAGGGCGCCTGTTGCTGAAAGCCAGCGTCGAGGACATCGACCAGCACCAGATCCGCGCGGTGCCGATGGAGCGGATGATCGCCTGGAATCGGCATGCGCAATTCACCGTGCACAGCGGCCGGACACCCTGGAAGACCTTGATCAACGGCTTCACGCTGGTGCGCAGGCAACGCCCGGACGGCCCGAGCGGCCTGATCGTGGTTTCCAGCGAAGACACCGGCGCCACGACCGGCAGCCTGCGCTATCTGAAGCGGATTTTTTCCTCGATTTTCTAGCTGCCGGGTGGGGCGCAGACACTGCATTTGGAATGCGATAGCATGTTTGCATCGCCCAAAGGCCAGGTCCTGCCATGAACCGGATTTCGCGTCGCCACGCTTGTCGCTTCCTCGTGATTGCGGCGCTTGCCGGGACGAGCCTGGCAGCCTCCGCCGCTGATCGACGCTTCGTCCCGGTGCCGGCCACCGATTACCAAAAGCTCCAGGTCATCAACGGCGCGACCATCATCAGCGCAGCGGGCAAGGGTTTCCATGCGGGGGCATCGCTCGCGGCGACCTCGGGCCGCCTGGCCGTGCTTTCGGTATCGGTGAAGAACACCTCGGTCGTCCCCGTTCCGTTCAACGATGCCGGCATCGTTGTCCGGCATGGCGACAACATCCTGGACATGAAGTCGGCCGAGCAAGTGCCGGACCAGCCCAAGGACGCGAAAGACATGGCGGCGGC
Organism: Gammaproteobacteria bacterium; assembly: GCA_026398715.1. The sequence goes on along the minus strand of JAPLSI010000069.1, from coordinate 39,843 downwards.
CAATGCGGACCTGGCCCCGGGGGCATTGGTGGTCCGTCAGTTCCTGTTGGAATTGCCGAAACGCTCGAAGACGATCCCGCTGAAGCTGAAACTCAGTGTGACGGTGCAAGGCGAGACGATAGAGTTCGATTTCAACGAACTGAATTGACGCGGCCTACGTCCGTGCGAGCGTCCGATGCATCCGCGCGTAGTCCTTGCGGTATTCCTTCGCCAGCGACACTTTTTTCCCGGCTCCCAGAACCTTGCCCGACACCTGGAAGAATTTCTTTTCTTCCTCGCGCAGGTGATGGTGGACTTTCTTCGAGAGCTCCTTCGCCTTGTCCAGCCACGCGTCGTCCGCGGGCTTGATCTTCTGCAGGTCTTCGACCAGTTCGTCTATCTGGTGGTGTTCGTGAAGGGCATGGCGCGACGATGACAGGCCAAGGTCATCCATCAGGATGGGCACGTAGAAGAAGCGCTCTTCCGCGGCTTCATGCGCCTGCAGTTCGTGGCGGACCTGGGTGAACAATGCGATCCGGTCGCGCGTGCCCGGCTCGGTGCGAAGCAACTTTCGCAGCATGCTGCGCTGGATATCGTGGCTTTCCCGCAATGCGTCGTAGATGGTCTCTGGCATGGTTGGCCCTCCTTGGCTCCCTGATGCTGGCAGTATCCGGCTGAACCCAGGCCCGCCCACCAGAAGCATTGCAAGCAAGGCAGCCTTGACCTGCTTGATATAATCCGCCACCAGGAAGCCGTCGACCGCTTTTAGGCCGGGCAGTTCAGGAGAAGTGCGATGGCAACCGGATGGGCGGGTGATGGCGCGGTACAGGACCAGATCGATGCGACCGTGAAGGACGGCATCGAACGGGCGCGCAGCAAGCTGCCCAGCGGGCCTGGCCTGAAGCACTGCGAAGACTGCGGCAAGTCCATTCCCGTCGCCCGTCGCAAAGCCATTCCGGGCGTGCGTTTGTGCGTTGCGTGCCAGGAATTACACGATCAGGAAGAGGGTTCGTCCAGCGGCTACAACCGCCGCGGCAGCAAGGACAGCCAGTTGCGCTGAGCTTTAGTGGCGCGTGCCCGACTTGGACTTGCCCTTGGACCGGGCGGTAACGACATCGACCGCCAGCGTGAAGGTGCGTTGCTCGTTCGGCGCCATGGCGCCGACGCCGATCAGCTTGCGGGCGATTTCCTGTCCGCGGTCGTCCTTGATGGTGACCACCACGGTGTACTCCCACGCGGAAACATCCGCCGGCTGGCGGATGCTTCCTTCGATTCGGAGCGGACTGGGCACGGGCGATTCTTCGACGGCAGCGGCCGCGTCGAAGCGCACGTGATGCCGGCAGGCAGGACACACTGCCGCACTTTCAAGGATGAGCTCCTTGCAGTGCGGGCAGGCGCGAGTCGCCCCAGGCGTACCGGGGCGAGGCGTGCTCATGCGTTGCCTACGGCCTCCACGCCATTGGCGTAGGGCTTGGCCGACTTGGCGATGGCGGCCTTGGTTTCATCCCAGCCGAACTCGGTATTGCCGCGCATGCGGGCGCCTGCGGCGACGGTGAGCGAACCGGCCTTGATGTCGCCGACCACTACGCCCGACGCGAGCAGGTTGACCTGCGATGCGGCCTCGATGTTGCCTTCAAGTTCACCGGCGATGGTGACCTTGTCGGCGCGCACGCTACCGGTCAGCTTGGCGCCGGCCTCGATGGTCAGGTCGCCCTGAACATTCACGTCGCCCTTGAACTTGCCGGCGATGCGGACGCTGCCGCTGCCTTCGATCTTGCCCTCGATCATGATGTCGGCGGCAATCAGCGACTCGGCGCGGGCGCGGTCGGACTGGGCGCGGGCGGCAGGCGATGCCGAAGCCGCGGTTTCGACGCGTGGCGAAAGATCCATTCGATTGTGGTCCGGCGCTTCCGGCGCTGGGGCAGGGGCCTGCCGGTTGGCGTTGCTGTCTTTCCAGATGGCCATGGAATGGGTCCTTTCTAGCGGGACTTCCGAGGCTATCAGTTTCCGGGCCGCACACCACATCAAAGTGCAAAACCGTGAACCAAATCGCAAGGACGCGCATCGGGCCGGTCCCGGGTTAATCTTGTTAAACGAGCCTGGGCAGGGGAGTCGGCATGGAAGGGATCGGCGGTATCGGCCTGAACGGCCACGTCTTCACCTGCGGAGCCCCTTCGGTGGCCGGGCCCGGGGAGCGGCCGTGACCCAGCCGATCTCACCACCTGGTGATTCCTCCTTCGCGCGGCGCCTGCTTTTGCTTTACCTGGCATGGTGGGTGGCCTTGGCGATCGACCCTTGGTACCGGGCGGACTGGGCGCTGGAGAACGTGCTCGTCCTGGTCGCCTTGCCGATCCTGTTCGCAACCCACCGCCTGTTGTCCCGCGCCGCCTTGGCCGCCGTATTCGTCTTCATGTTGCTGCATGCCGTCGGCGCCCATTACACCTACGCCGAGGTTCCCTACGACGACTGGTCCACCCGGCTGACCGGGCATCCGATCAACGCCATGCTGGGCCTGGAGCGGAACCACTTCGACCGCCTGGTGCACTTTCTTTACGGCCTGCTGGTGACGCCGGCAATGATCGAACTGCTCGACGCCCGGATCGTCCTTCGTGGCTTCTGGCGCTACCTGATCCCGTTCACCTTCATGGCGGCGCAGGCGGGCGTGTACGAAATCATCGAGTGGGCCGCGGCCGAAGTCTTCGGCGGCGACCTGGGCCAGGCCTACCTGGGCACGCAGGGCGACGAATGGGATTCGCAGAAGGACTCGGCCCTGATGGTTGTCGGCGCCTTGATTGCCATCGCACTGGTGCGGCGCTTGTTCCCCCCGCGGGGAACGGGCATGCTTGGGTCTTCCGGAGGCGTTGGCAATGGCTGACCTGCAAGACCTGCACATGGCGCTGCAACTGCTCGCCGCGGCAGGCAAGACCGCGAAGGTTTCGTTCTATCACGTTGGCGACGACGGCAAGCTGCATTCGGGCTCGATCGCCGTCGAACAAGGCCAGGTCTGCCACGTCAACTTCCAGCAGATGCCCGCCCTTGAAGCCCTGGCCGCAATCACGCGGCTGAAATTCGCCAAGGTCAGCAGCCTGCCCGCGGTGACGGTCGAAATCAGCTCGCAACCGCTGCCGATGACTCGCGTACTCGAACTGCTCGACCCGCGGCACTTGCCTGCGCCGGTGGTTGTGGCGGCGCCCGTCGCCCCGGCGAAGCCGGCGCACGTCTTCTATTCCCATTTGTCGATGCAAAGCGACGCCCAGGCCGTGCTCGAGCCCCTGTTCGGCGTCGCTGCGGAAAAAAAGATCGAGGAATTCGCCCGTCTGTCTCCCCCCATGCAGCACCCCCAGGAGTTTCTGGAGCGCTGCAGGCAGCACGCCGCGATGATGGTCGGCCCGAAAAAGGCCGACGAATTGTTCAAGCCCATCTACGACAAGTTGAATTCGTAAGGGGCTGCAAAGGGAGTTTGTCCTAATCGCGTCGTCATCAGGGGAGAGATGCGCATGTCCGCAATGTCCAAGTTGATTGCAGCAATCTGGGTGATTTCCACCCTGATGCTGCTGGTGTTTCCGTCCATGGGCGTGGATGCCCAGTTCCGCTTGTATTACTCCAATGCGTTGCAGACGCTTAGCAGCCTGCTGTCGGCGGGCTACTGCTTCCACGCGATGAATGCCTTCCCGAGCGACAGCCCGTTGCGCCGCGTCTGGGGCGCCATCGGAGCGGGTGTGCTGACATGGGGCATCGGTGCGACCATCTTTGCCGCGTATCCCATCCTCAATGCCGGCGCCGAAACGCCTTATCCGTATTACTCCGACATCGGCTATCTGTTGACCGGGCCCCTGATGATCGTCGGCCTGGTGCTGTTCAAGCGATCGATAGGCATGGAGACCCCGATGTGGGGCCAGCTCTTGTCCCTGGTGTTGTTCGCCGTTTCATTCGTGATGGCCTACCAGGCCAACGCCGAAGGCCTGGTGGATCCGGACCCGGCCATGAAGATCGCGTCGATCGGTTACACGATATTCGACCCGGCCCTGCTGGCTACCACCATCCTGACCGCGACGTCCTTCCGTGGCGGCGAGGTAGGGAAAAGCTGGTGGTACGTGGTGGCCGGCATCCTGCTTTATTACGTCGCCAACCAGTTGTACACGTACCTGGTGTTGTCGGAAACCTACGCGACCGGCTCGCCGATCGACACGGGCTGGATGCTGGGCTTCGGCCTGATTGCCTGGGCGGCGATGAAGACCCGCAACATGCTCAAGTGACGGGGCGCGAAGGCGTCAGGTTCATCGTCGTGATCTCTTGCCTACATGCCTCGGAACAGGCCCATGAAGGCCTGGCTGACAGTGAGGGTTTCTGCCCGGTTGCGTAGCCGGATCAGTCCTTTTCCCGTGTCGTCGCGGGTGACCGAGGCGATGGCGCGCAGGTTGACGATGGTGGCGCGATGCACCTGCTTGAATCGGCCGGGGTCCAGCACCGCCAGCAGGTCCTTGATGGGCTTGCGCAACAGCGCTTCGCCGTCTTCGGTCATCACCACGGTGTACTTGTGGTCGGCGCGGAAGAACAGCACATCGTCCACCATGATCAATCGCGTTTCCTTGCCGGCGCTGGCCGTGATCCACACCAGCGGAGTGGCTTCCGCCTCGCGTCGCGGCGCTGCACCGAGTCGTGCAAGCAATGCTGTCAGTGCAACCACATCAAGCGGACCGTTCTCCATCCTGGCCTTCAGGCGCTGCACGGTCTGGGCGAGCCGGTGCGGTGACACGGGTTTCAGCAGGTAGTCGACGGCGCCCTGGTCGAAGGCGTCGATGGCGTACTGGTCGTAAGCGGTGACGAACACCAGTTGGGTCTTGGGGCTGCACTCCATCGTTGCCGAGGCGACCTCCAGTCCGGTCAGGCCTGGCATCCGGATGTCGAGGAAAGCGACGTCGGGTTGCACCTCGGCAATCGCTTCGAGCGCACTGCCGCCGTCTTCGCATTCGGCGGCGACCTCGAGTTCCGGCCAGGCTTCCCTGATCAGTTCGACCAGGGCATCGCGCAGCAGGGTTTCGTCTTCGGCGACGATGCACTTAGGCATGGGTGGGGTCCGTCGTCGCAGGCAGGCTGATGGTGGCGGCGACGCCATTCGGGAAATTGGCGACGATGGAAAATGCCGCACGATCGCCGTAGGACAGTCGCAGGCGTTCACGCACGTTCTTCAGGCCGATCCCGGATCCACCGCCCAGTTCGCTGAAGCCCTGGCCATCGTCAGCCACCGTCACCGAGACGCTGTCATGGTCGTTGCGTGCGAGGATCCAGATAGTGCCGCCGCCGGGCTTGGGTTCGAGGCCGTGCTTGATGGCGTTCTCCACCAAGGTCTGCAGCATCATCGCGGGGAAGGGTTGGCCGCGCAGCGCGTCCGGCACTTCAATTTGCAGGTTCAGCCGCGGACCCATGCGGATCTTGAGGATGTCGAGATAGGCACGGGCACGTTCGAGTTCCTCGCCGATGGTGGACAGCGAATCATCGGCACGGGGCAGGGAATGGCGCAGGTAAGTAATGAGGTTGCCGAGCATTTCGTCGGCGCGCTGTGGATCGCTGCGGGTCAGGTACTGCGCACTGGCCAGCGTGTTGTACAGGAAGTGCGGCTCTACCTGGGCGTGCAACAAGCTGAGCTTGGCGACGGTGAGTTCCTTCTCGGTGTCGGTCTGCCGCGCCCTGGCCTGCTCGCCGCGACGACGGTCGGCGATGCGCCGCGTGATGGCGCGGGTGATGGCTTCTGCATTCTCGAGGTTGGTGCCGTCGTCCACGCGGAACCAGTCGCTCCACGCAGCGCCCTCGGGTTCGCAGATAAGGGTGACGCTGCCGATGCCGTCGCCGGGCGTGACGGTGGCCAGGATCTGGTTGCGCTTGGGCCCGATGATGCGCGACAGGCTCCAGCGCCAGCTCGCGCCATAGGGTTCGATGCGCTTGACCTTGGCCCGAACCTGCAAGCTGTCGCGGGCGCTTTCGATATGCTCGGTGCCGGGCAATTCGCGGATGGCAGCGTCGAGCAGGTCGAACGATTCGCCGGCTTCGAACGGGATTTCGATCTGCCGGCGTTGCCGATTGGAAATGGTGCTGGCGTCCACCCGGCCGGTGATCAGCCGCACCCGGCGCAGGTGCGAAAACGCGCTGGTGATGACGAAGCTCAGTACGATGGCGCTCGCCAGCACGTAGGTCCAGTGCGGGTCTCCATGGTATCCGCTGATTCCCAGCGCGATGGCCGCCAGCATGAAGAGACTGATGAACCATGCGAAGGCGAGGCGGAAGACAAAAAATAGACTGGTCATGGGGAATGCCGCGGCGGCGATGCCTGGTTCATTGCGTTGCATCGCTTCGGCAGGCAGGTAGCTGTTGGCGGCGGCGAAGGCCAGTTCCAGCCGGCGGATTGCCGAATCGGCCAACTCGCGATCGCTGCCAGCCGCCAGTTTTTGCAGCGACCGTATCTTCAGGGCGGCGAGGCTTTGCGGTTTCGGCGGCGGATCCTGCGGACGGCCATCGGGAAAGCGGGCACGCATCCGGGTGAACCAGTCGTTGACCAGTCCCGCGTATTTTCTTTCATCCTCGCGCAACCGTGCCTCGCGCGCTTCGGACGCGCGCGCTGCAGCGCTGCCGAGCAGCCTGGCCGACAGCTCGGCCGTGTCGCCGATGTCGTGCAGTCCGCGGAAGTCGGCTGCAACGCGTTGCAGTGCCCGTCCGCGCCGGAAATCGTCCGGCGCCAAAAGGGCTGCCTGCCGGGCTACGGAAAATTGTCCTGTGATCCATTGCTTGTCCGCAGGCGCCAGTCCGGTCTGCACGGCCGACAATTGCAGCCAGTCGATGGCGTGGTCGAGTCCGGATTCGGGCCAGCCGTGGCCGCCTTCGAATTCGAGCAGGTACTGCGGTGACCCGAGCTTGTCGAGCGTGGCTTCCAGGTCCTTCATTTCCCGGTGATTGAAATCGTGCGTGCCGGTACAGCCGTAAAAGGCCGGCGCAGGCGACGCCAGCGGCGGCAGTTCCGGCGAGTAGCCGCCGGCGCAGCCGATCATCCCGGCCAGGCTGCCCTTCAGCGGCTTCACTACCTTCCACAGGGTTTTCGCGGTGCCGGACATGCCGGCCAGGTACAGGCGACGCCGGTCGGTGGAGAAGCGCTTTTCGCTTTCGTCCAACAGCGCCTGCAGGGCGAACAGCGTGATGCTTTCGAGCGTGTCGCTGCGGCTTTGGTACGAGCTCATCACGATCCACCCGTTTCGTCGGGCGCCTTCCTGCACGCGGGCCAAGGTCGCCTCGGCGCGCCCGCGCGGGTCGAGCATGATCAGCACCGGCCACGGTTGGGCTCGCGAATAGCCTGGCGGCAGGTACAGCGCGTACTGCTGGTCCGGCGATGCCAGCGTCGCGACCCGGGGCACGGCCTGGTCCACCGGAAAATCTTCCGCGCGAACCATTCCGCAGGCAGCGAGGAACAGGAATCCGAGGCAGGCCAGACGAACCATGCCTGCATGCTAGGGCAGGGCGCGCCAAGTGCAAGCCCCGCGCCAGGCAGGATTGATCGTGGCGGAAATTCAGCGAGGCGCCACGTAGCCGCCCGGCACGCCGCGCGGTGACAGCACCAATTGCCACAAGTGCGTGCGCCTGCTGCGGAATACCGCCATGGAGGCCGACAGGTAGTAGCGCCACATGCGGCGGAAGCGTTCGTCGTAGCCTGCATCCAGGCCAGGCCAGGCTTTTTCGACATTGCGCCGCCAGGCCTGCAGGGTCAGGTCGTAGTCGGCGCCGAAGTTGTGCCAGTCCTCGAGCACGAAAAGCCCTTCGAGCGATCGGGTGACCTGGCTGGCCGAGGGGAGCATCGAGTTGGGAAAGATGTAACGGCCGATCCAGGGGTCGGTGCGGTTGCCCGATTCGTCGCGGCCGATGCTGTGCAGCAGGAACAAGCCATCCGGCGACAGGCAGCGGCGCACCGATTCGAAGTAACGGCGATAGTTGCGCACGCCGACGTGCTCGAACATGCCCACCGAAAAGACATGGTCGAAGGGTTCGTCGATCTCGCGGTAATCCTGCAGGCGGATCTCGATCGGCAGGCCGGCGCACACGCGCCTGGCATGCTCGGCCTGCTCGCGGGAGATGGTCAGGCCCACGCCGGTGACGCCGAAGCGTTCGGCGGCATAGCGCAGGGCGCCACCCCAGCCGCAGCCGATGTCCAGTACGCGTTGGCCGCGTTGCAGCCCCAGCTTGCGGCAGACCAGGTCGAGCTTGGCTTCCTGCGCGGCGTCCAGGTCGAACGCGACCGCGCCTTGCGGCGATCGCCAGTAACCACAGCTGTAGATCATCCGCGGCCCGAGCATGGCGCGATAAAGGTCGTTGCCCAGGTCGTAATGCCGCTGCGCCACCACCGTGCTTCGCCGCGGCGTCTGCAAGTTGACCAGCCGGGCGCGGATGGCGTCGAAGGCGGCGGCGATGCCGGTCACCTGTTCGTCGAGGCGGGCATCGAGCAAGCGGAACAACAGGCCGTCCAGCGAACCGGCGTCCCAGTCGCCGTCCATGTAGCTTTCGCCCAGGCCCAGCGAGCCAAGCGCCAGCATGCGGGCAAAGACACTTTCATCGTGCACCTGCATGTCCCAGGGTCGCGAACCGTCGATCCTTACGTCCGCCTGGGCAAGCAGGCGTTCCACGCGCTGCCGGAAGGGGCCGCCGTGGTGGCGCTCGAGCGTGGCATGTCCGATGGCCATGGCTGTTCTCCCGTCAAAACCGCGAGGCGACCAGGCCGTCGGGCCCGGTCGTGCCGGTGACGTGGTTTGGTGCAGGAGTCGGGACCCGGGCAGTCGGGGCGGGCGGGGAGGCCTCGCGGCCGCGCAGGGACCGCGTGTAGAGCACGCCAGCCGCCAGGACGGCAATGACCAATCCGATTGCGATGCGACGCTTCATGGTGTGGATTCCCGGTAGCCGGGACTCTTTTTTTTACGCCCGTATACGCTGGCTTGCAAGCACCAAGACGCGCCTTTGCCTCGAATCGGTCCGCGCCGGCGGAGCGTTCCGGCCTTGCCGGCTCAGGGCACTTGGTTTACCGTGCCCGAAGGGACGTGCGCCGTGCAAAAAGTGACATCCAACAGGGGAAATTCCGAATGAAATCTTCACGTTTGGCCGCTGCTTGCGCAGCTGCCGTCGCCATGGGGCTGTCCATGTCCGCCATGGCCAAGGTCGAGAACACCAAGGGCTCGACGAAAACCGCCGAAATTCCGGTCTGCGGCAAGGTGCTGGGCACGATTGCCCTGGTCGACGGCGACGGGCAAGGCTGGAAGGCCTATCAGCTCGGCGCGCCATCCACGCTGCTGAAGACCTTCATCTCGAAGTCGGGCTGCTTCAAGCTGGTGAACCGCGGTGCCGGCATGGAAGCGATCCAGCGCGAGCAGGCGCTGGCCGGCGAAGGCAACCTGCAGCGCGGCTCCAATGTCGGCGGCGGCCAGATCAAGTCGGCCGACTGGCTGCTGGTGGCCGACGTGGCAGGGCAGAACCAGAATTCCGGCGGCAGCGCCGTTGGCGCCATCGCCGGCGGCATGCTCGGCAGTCGCTTCGGCGGACTGGGCGCACTGGCGGGCGGCATCAAGACCACCAAGGTCGAAGCGCAGACCGTGATTTCGCTGGTCAACACGCGTACGTCCGAAGAGGAATACAACATCGAAGGCTTCGCCAAGAAGTCCGACTTCAGCTGGGGCGCGGGTGGCTTCGCTGGTTGGGCAGGCGCGGGCGGCGGCGCCTATGCCAGTACCGATGTCGGCAAGGTGGTTGGCCTGGCATTCCTGGATGCCTATCGGCAGCTGGTGACGCAGATGGGCGGCTTGAACGCCGACGTCGTGGCCTCGGCGCCGCGCCAGAGCTTCGTTGCGATATCAAGCGCTGAAATGAAGCGTTCGCCGTCGAAGAGCAGCTCTACGGTCCGCACCCTCGACAGCGGAATGATGGTCTATCCGCTGGGCGGCAAGGAAGACATGTGGTGGGAAGTCGAGGACGAGAACGGCAATGTCGGCTGGGTCCTGAACGACAAACTCGCACCCAAGAAGTAAGGAGTGGACCCGACCCCGCTTCTTCGCTCGATCGAGCTGTTCGAGGGCCTGACCGACCAGGATCTCGCCGAGCTCGGCGCCAGCCTGCAACGGCGGCAATTTGCCGCCGGAAGCATGGTCTTTTCGCAGGGTGACAACGGCGACTCGATGTACATCGTCGAGAGCGGGGACATCAACATCCACTTGCCCGGCGAGGCTTCGCGCCGGATTTCGCTGAAGGACATCGCCCGCGGCGAGTACTTCGGCGAGCTGGCGCTGTTCGATGAAAAACCGCGCAGCGCCAGCGCCCTTGCCACGACCGAGACAGTGCTGCTGGAACTGCAGCGCCGTACCCTGGAAGGCTACCTGGAGAATCGTCCGAAGGTCGCGTTGGCGATCCTGCGCACGCTGAGCGAACGCCTGCGCGAGACCAACACGATGCTGTCCGCGCGCGCCGCCAAGAACGTGGACGAGGAGTTCGAGAAGAACCTCAGCTGGAGTGACCGGCTGGCCGACAACGTGGCCGCGCTGAACGGCAGCTGGGCCTTCATCCTGTTCCTGATCGCGCTGACGGTGGCCTGGTGCGCCGTCAACTCCGGCTGGCTGATCAAGCTGCCGATCGATCCGTATCCGTTCCAGTTCTTCAACCTGGCGCTGGCGATCCTGGTGGGCCTGCAGGGCCCCTTGATCGTGATGAGCCAGAACCGCCAGTCGTTGAAGGACCGTGCCCGCGCCGATACCGACTTCAAGGTCAACCTGAAGAATGAGGTAAATATCGAAACCCTGCTGCGTGAGCTGGCAGAGTTCCGCGCCGAGGCAAAAGTGCGTGAGGCGCTGCGCGGGAAAGACTGATGGTGCCCCTGTCGCAGGCGATGGGACGGCCTCGCGCACAATGGCTGCCATGGAAGACCTGACCCGAACCGGCCGCGCGCTCTGCCTGTCGGGCGGCGGCTATCGCGCGGCGCTGTTCCACCTGGGCGCGCTGCTGCGCCTGCACGCCACCGGACGATTGCACGACCTGGGCACCATCAGCGCCGTGTCGGGCGGCAGCATCGCGTCGGCGTGGTTGGCCACGCGCTACGTGCGAGGCCGCCGCGACGACGCTGAATCCTTCGCCGACTGGTGCGCACGCATCGATTTCAAGACCGACGTGGTGGAGCCATTCCGTCGCGTTGCAAGCCGCGACCTGCGCAGCTTGCCCGTCTTGCTGACACTGGCGTGGAACTGGCTGTGGCCCTCGACGCGCGTCAATCTCCTGCGTGCGCGCTACGAGCAGATTTTCGAAGGCGTGGAGCTGCGCGACTTGCCGGCATCGCCAGCCTTCGTGTTCTGCGCCACCAACCTGACGTTCGGCGTCAACTGGGAATTTTCGCGTCGACGTTGTGGTGATTTCCAGACCGGCTACCTGCGCCGGCACGGGCTGATCAGCCTGGCCACCGCGGTGGCTGCATCGGCATGTTTCCCGCCCTTGTTCGGTCCGCTGCGCTTGCCCTTCAAGGCCGAGGATTTCAGCGGCGGCTCGCATCGCAGCACGTACGGCGACCACTTGCGCGACCGCGTGGAGCTGAGCGATGGCGGCGTGTACGACAACCTGGGCACCGAGCCGGTCATCAAGTCCTGTCGCGAGATGCTGGTTTCCGACGCGGGTGCGCCGTTCGCATTCGTCGCCGGCGAGCATGTTTTCCGCCGGCTGCTGCGCTACGCGAGCGTGGTCGGCAACCAGGCCGCCGCGCTGCGCAAGCGATTGTTCTTCGCCGGCCTGCGGTCGGGAGACTTCGACGGCGCCTACTGGAACCTGGGCGACCGTGCCGATGCAGGCGCGGAAGGGTACAGCCTGGGCCTGTGCGAAGAGGTCATCAGCCGCGTCCGCACCGACCTGGACAAGTTCACGGCGGCCGAGTTCGAGATACTGGTGAACCACGGCTATTTCTCCTGCGTGGACGGCATGGAATCGGATGCGTCGGACCTGCCGCCCCTGGACTGGCCGTATCCGGAGCGGTCGGGTGAAGACGGCGTGCGCAAAGCGTTGCGGCAAAGCCATCGACGATTCTTCCATGCGCGTTGGTGGCAGAATTGACGGCCTCGGGATTGAGGGAACGCGGCATGTCGTTGTTGCGGATGGTGGGTCGAAGGCTGGCGCGCTTCCTGTCCCGGCCGCGGGAAGGGCAGGCGCACCTGCCGACCAGCCCGCGCGAACAAGTGGCCGCGACCCTGCGCAAGGGCGATGTGTTGCTGGTCGAGGGCAATAGCCGGTTTTCCAGCGCCATCAAGTTCCTGACCCAATCCACCTGGTCCCACGCTGCCCTGTACATCGGCGACCACCTGGGTCCGCCGGTGGACGGGCACGAGGCGAACGTACTGTGCGACGTGGACGTAAACGAAGGCGTGCGCGTGGTGCCGCTGAGCGTGTTCTCCAACGTGCACACCCGCATCTGCCGGCCGGTGGGGCTTAGCGAAGCCGAGATCGATGCGGTGGTTACCTACATGGTGTCGCGGGTGGGTTACAGCTACGACCTGAAGAATGTCTTCGACCTCGCGCGCTACCTGATCCGCACGCCGCCCGTGCCCGACAGCATGAAGCGCCGCATGATCGCGCTGGGCAGCGGTGAGCCGACCCGCGCGATCTGTTCGACCTTGCTCGCGCAGGCCTTCGACTCGATCCGGTATCCGATCCTGCCTGAAGTGGAATTGCACGAACCCCAGTCGCCCGGTGCGCAACTGGCGCGCGCGGAGATCCTGCACATCCGCCACTACAGCCTGTACATGCCGCGCGATTTCGATACGTCGCCGTTCTTCCGCATCATCAAGCCGCGCATCGAAGGCGGATTCGATTTCCATCGCCTGGTGTGGGGCGAGGGCGATTCCAACGTGTGGACCCCGGAGGCGTGATGGCCGTACAGGTGGTCCCGGACATTTTCGATGCGACCGACGGCCACGAACTGGCAGGCTATCGCTTCGATCCGGACGGCGCAGCGCGCGCCGTCGTGGTGATCGCGCCGGCCATGGCGATTCCACAATCGTTCTACGCCTCCTTCGCGCGATGGCTGGCGGACCAGGGCTATGCCGTGCGCACCTTCGACTACCGCGGCACGGGCGAATCGCTGCGCGGCCCGCGCCGCGGCGCGCCGGGAAACCTGGACGACTGGCGCGCCAGGGATTACGACGCGGTCTTGCAGCAGGCACATCGGGAGAATCCGGACCTGCCGCTGTTCGCCATCGGTCACAGCTTCGGCGGCCAGTGCGCGCCGCTGCTGCCTTCGCGCGGGTTGTTGTCCGGGCTGGTCAACATTGCCGTGGGCAGCGGCTCGATGCGCCACAACACGCCTGCCATCCGCAAGACGGCGCCGCTGTTGTGGTATTTCCTGGTGCCGGTGCTGTGCCCCTTGTTCGGCTATTTCCCCGGCGCCGCAGTGGGCATCATCGGGGACGTGCCCACGGGCGCGATGCGGCAATGGCGACGCTGGTGCCTGTCGCCCGATTACCTGCTGGGAGCCGAACCCGATGCCCGGGCCGCTTACGCCAGCGCGAAGTTCCCGGTGCTGGCGCTGACCTTTGCCGACGATGAATTGCTGCTCGAGGCCGGGTCGTTGATGGTGCACGCGGCTTATCAAGCCAACGAAGTGGACTACCGGCTGGTGCACCCGGCCGACCACGGAATGCCCCGGATCGGCCATTCCGGGTTCTTCCGCTCCTCGGCCAATACCCATACCAACCCCACGCAAGGAAATGCCATGACCAACCGCAACGCCTCGATGATCCCCGCCATGGCCCTGGTGGCCGCGCTCGGTTCCGCCATGACCGCCTCGGCCAGCGCCCATATGGAACAAGGCGCCAAGGGCATGGAGAAGTGCTATGGCGTATCGCTCGCCGGAAAGAACGACTGCGCCTCCGGCCCGGGTACCAGCTGCGCAGGCAGCTCGAAGGTGGACTACCAGCCCAGCGCCTGGCGACTGGTGCCGGCCGGCACCTGCGTCAAGACCAAGTCGCCCACGTCGTCCACCGGTTTCGGCCAATTGAAGGAATTCAAGGCAGCCAAGGCCGCAGCCAAGAAAGCCTGATCCCATGGAGGGGGCGGGCATCGCGCCCAAACCACAGCACTACGCGTCACTGCTGGCGGACGCGGATCCGCCTGCCTTCATTGAGGTGCATGCGGAAAATTTCCTCGGCGCCGGCGGCGAGCCGCATGCGAGTCTTCGCATGCTGCGTGATCGCTTTCCCCTGTCGGTGCATGGCGTCGGACTTTCCATCGGCGGCGAAGCCCCGCTCGACGCCCGCCATGTCGAGCGCATCGCCGCGTTGCTGGACCGCTACCAGCCCGATTCGTTTTCCGAACACCTGGCGTGGTCGAGCCATGGCATGAACAATTTCAATGACCTCTTGCCGCTGGTCTATGACCAGGCGACGCTGGACCGCGTTTGCCGGCACGTGGACCAGCTGCAGTCGCGTCTCGGCCGCCGGATGCTTCTCGAGAATCCGGCGACCTACGTGGAGTTCAGCGCAAGCTCGATCACGGAAGGCGAGTTCCTTGCCGCCGTGGTCGGCCGCACCGGCTGCGGCCTGCTGCTGGACGTCAACAATGCCTACGTCAGCAGCATCAACCACGGTCGCGATCCGGTCGCCTACCTGGCCTCGTTGCCCTTGCATGCCGCAGGGCAGGTCCATTTGTCCGGCCATGCCGTGGACAGCGACGCGAGCGGCGCGCCCCTGTTGATCGACAGCCATGGCAGCGAGGTAGCCGATGCGGTGTGGGACCTGTATGCCCTTGCCCTGCACACCACGGGCCCCTTGCCCACCCTGATCGAATGGGACAACGACGTGCCCGCGTACGCGGTACTTCGTGACCAGGCGCGTCGTGCGCAGCGGTTGCTGGAATCGCCGCGGAGGAACGCGGCATGACCGACGCTGCGTCGCATGAAGCGTTTGCGCGCGCCCTGCTCGACGGCAGGCTCGCCCCACCGGCCGGCTTGCGCGCATGGAATGGTTCCGACCCGGCGCCGCGCTTCGCCGTGTATCGCAACAACGTGCTGGTCTCGCTCAGCCAGGCGCTTGCTGCCGGATTTCCGGTCACCCGTGAATTGGTGGGTGGTGAATTCTTCGATGCCATGGCGCGCGAGTACGTAATGCTCGAGCCGCCGACCTCGCCCGTGCTGGTCGAGTATGGCGATGGCTTTGCCGGCTTCATCGAACGCTTCCCGCCTGCCGGGGGCGTGCCTTACCTGGCCGACGTTGCGCGCCTCGAACGAATGCGCGTGCGCGCACACCATGCAGCCGATGCGCCGCTGCTGGCGCCGGACACTTTGCAGGCCCTGATGGCTGATCCCGGGCGATTGGCTGGCCTGCGCGTGCGCCTGCATCCGGCTTGCCAGGTCCTTCGCTCGCGTTTTGCGGTGTTCTCGATATGGGCGGCGCACCAACTCGACGGTAGCGACCGATGCGGCGCAGCGCTGGCGACCGTGGACTGCGCGTTGCCCGAGGACGTACTCGTTCGCAGGCCATTGCTCGAGGTCAGCGCGATGTTGTTGCCAACCGGTTCCGCAGACTTCCTGCAGGCATTGGCGAACGGCGGATCGCTGGCGGAAGCGGCCACTGCGGCCGGCCGTATTCCGGGGTTCGATCTGCAGGCGAGCCTGACTGTATTGATAACGCCGGGCGTGGTGGGCGGGTAGGCGCTGCGGTCGGCCTTGATGGCTTTGTTATAGTCTGCGGCGACCCGAGTGGAAGGAGCCGCCCATGTCCGCCAGTATCGCCCGTGCCCCGTCACTGATCGCCTTGTGCCTGCTCGCGCTTGGCTGGCAGCCAGTCGCCCACGCGCAGGACGTTCCCGCCGCATGCTCGCAGGTTCAGCCCGATGCGCCTGTCACCTTCTTCGGAGACAAGCTGGTTGACTCGCCATCGCTGAAATCCGCGCAGGCGCGCCGGATCAACGCGCAGATGGGTCGCGGCGAATGCCTGGCCACGGCTCGCGAAGGCCTGGGCACGCTGCTGGCCGAAACGCCTGACGATGCCGAGCTCAACTACCTGGACGCGCGTTCCGATGCGTTGGCTGGCGAGGGTGATGTGGCCGAGCGCAAGCTGCAGGCCCGGCTCGAGGCAACTCCCGGCATGCATGCCGCGCGCGTGCTGCAGGCGAGCCTGCTGCTTGACCGCGAGCAACGGGTGCAGGCGCGTGCGCTGCTGAGCGAAGCGGCTGCCACCCAGCCCGACGATTTGCGTGCCGCCTTCCAGTTGCTGCGCGTGCGCGCACTGGACGAACCCAAGGGCAAGGGCGTGGGCGAATTGTTCAAGGTGTTGCGCGACGATTCGCTGCCGCCGGACCTGCGCGAGACGGCGCAAGTCACCTTGCTGTACATCACCGCGCTGGACCTGCGGCAGAAGGAATCCGCCCTGCGTGAATCCTTGCGGTTCGAATCGCAGACGCCGCGCTGGGACAAGGCGAACAACCTTGCGCGCCTGTTGGCCGAAGAAAGTGGCAAGACCGATGAAGCCCGTATCCACCTTCAATCCGTTCTCGCGGACTCGTCCGCGACCAACCAGGCAAAGTCGCTGGCGCGCGTGCTGATGGCCGAGACCTGGTTGATGGACGCCGCAAGGATCGATCCGGCTCCGTCGGCACGCAATGCCGAGCTTGTGGCCAAGGCGAGTGCGCATGTCGATGGCAACCTAGTTCCGCTGGCCGGTCGCATTCGCAAGTACCACGACCTGTCCGCCCTTCGCCCGTTCGTGGCAGGCGTCAAGGATGCCGACGAGCGCGGCAGCGACGGATTGACCAGTTTGTGCCGCGCGACGCAGTTGCTTGACGTGGAAGGGGTGCGCAAAGCCCTGGAAGCGGGCGCGGCAGTGGATAGCGAGTGTTCTGGCGCCACCGCCCTGGCCTTCCTGGTGCGCCAGGGACCGGGGTTCTACGAGCGCAAGCGGCCGATACTGCAGGCATTGCTGGAAGCCGGGGCCGCGCCGAACCCCAAGCTGTATCCCGGCAGCAGCTATACCGCGATGAGCTTCTGCGCCGAAGCGCTTCCGGGCTGCCAGAACGCGCTGTTGCCGATGCTGAACACCTATGCGGTGCGGCGCGGCCTGCCGGCGGCCGAAATCCCCAGATAATGTGACGCAGTAGCATCGGTACAACTACCGATGCTGCGCCGGGGTGGCGCGGTGGCACAATCCGTGTCAATGACACGGAACCACCGATGGCCGTCTTGAACGAAGAACAAGCCCGCGCCTATATGCACAAGCTGCTGGCCGCCATGAGCCAGGCAGGCGGTTCGGACTTGTTCATCGCGCACGATTTTCCGCCAAGCATCAAGCTAAATGGCGGCATGAAGCCGCTGATCGCGCAGAAGCTCAATGGCGATGTGACTCGCGAGCTCGCCAACGCGATGATGAACGAAAGCCAGCGCCAGGAATTCGCGCGCGATTTCGAGTGCAACTTCGCCATCGCCATACAGGGCCTGTGCCGGTTCCGCGTCAACGTATTCATGCAGCAGCAGCACGTCGGCATGGTGTTGCGCACTATTGCGGCCGAGATTCCCAACTTCGAAAAATTGCGGCTTCCGGAAGTGCTGAAGGAAGTCGTGCTGAACAAACGCGGCCTGGTGCTGGTGGTTGGCGGCACCGGTTCGGGCAAGTCCACCTCGCTCGCCGCCATGATCGACCACCGCAATAGCACGTCGGCCGGCCACATCATCACCATCGAGGATCCGGTCGAGTACACGCATCAGTCCAAGCAGTCGCTCATTACCCATCGCGAGGTTGGCGTGGACACGCACTCCTGGCGCCACGCACTGAAGAACACCCTGCGCCAGGCGCCGGACGTGATCCTGATCGGGGAAATCCGCGATGCCGAAACGATGGAACACGCCATTGCCTTCGCCGAAACCGGCCACCTGTGCCTCAGCACGCTGCATGCCAACAGCGCCAGCCAGACCATCGAGCGCATCATCAACTTCTTCCCGGAAGAACGTCGCACCCAGTTGCTGATGGACCTGTCGGCCAACCTGCGCGCCATCGTGTCGCAGCGGCTGGTCCGTACCGAGGATGGCAAGGGCAGGGTGGCGGCGATCGAGGTGCTGATCAACACGCCGACCATCGCCGAAAAGATATTCAGGGGCGAGTTCCACGAGCTGAAGGCAGTGATGAACAAGTCGCGCGAATTGGGCATGCGCACCTTCGACTGGGCCTTGTTCGAGCTGTACAACGAGCATCGCATTTCCTACGAGGAAGCGATTCGCAACGCCGATTCCGCCAACGAGCTTCGGCTCAACATCAAGCTCAAGAGCGCGCGCGGCGAGCCGCCGATGGCTGCCGGCGCTGCCCTGACCATGCAGGAAGAACCCACCGCCGAGGAACTTCGGGAAATGCGTCGCCATGAATTGTTGCGCCAGGAAGAGCGCCGTCGCGAATTGGAGGAAGCGCAGCTGGCGAAGATGCGCGAGAAGCGCAACGTGCAGGAAATAGAAGCCGCGCTGGTCACGCCGCTGTCGAGCCGGGCGGTGGAAAAATAGACCGGTGACGCAAGTAAGCGCCAACGGCATCCATATCGAGGTGGAAGTGCTGGGTCGCCCGGGCGATCCGGTCGTGATGCTGATCATGGGCCTGGGAATGCAACTGGTGGCCTGGCCGGATGCGTTTTGCCGCAGTCTGGTGGACGCGGGGTATCGGGTCGTTCGTTTCGACAACCGCGACGTCGGGCTTTCGCAGAAGATGGACACTGCCGCGCGGGTCAACCTGCCGCTGGCGGCGATGCGCTATTTCCTTCGCCTGCCGGTGGCGGCGCCGTACCGCATCGAGGCGATGGCCGCCGATGCAGTGGGCGTGCTGGACGCACTGGGCATCGAATCCGCGCACATCCTCGGCGCGTCGCTGGGTGGCATGGTCGCGCAGGCAGTGGCAGCGCAATATCCAAAGCGCTGCCTCAGCCTGGTGTCGATGATGTCGTCCAGCGGCGATCGAGGCCTGCCACCGGCCGACCTGAAGGTGATCCGCCTGCTGCTGCATCGACCACGCCGCGGCAGCGATACGGACGAACTGGTCGGGCATTTCGCGCGGTTGATGAAGGCGATAGGCAGCCCTGGGTTCCCGACGCCCGACGCCGAACTACGCGCGAAGATGCGGGTCAGTGTCGAGCGCTGTTACCACCCCGAAGGAACAGCGCGCCAGTTGTTGGCGGTCATTGCCTCGGGGGACCGGTCGGCGCAATTGCGGGGCATCGGCAAGCCGACCCTGGTGCTGCATGGCGATTCGGATCCGCTGATCCCTTTGCCGCATGGCGTGGATTGCGCGCGGAAGATACCGGGTGCCGAACTGAAGGTGGTTCCCGGCATGGGCCATGACCTCGCGCCAGGGCTGGTGCCCATCCTGGCGGACGCGGTGATTGCACACCTGGCGGCGGCCCGCACCCGTTCGGCCACGCGCCATTGATGCGTGCACTGCTGGCGATGGCCGGGCCGCGGGTGAACTGTGACTTAAGGCGGTGTATTGGCCATGCAGCGACCGCTAGACTCGGGGCTTGCTCCCCAGCGACCCATCCATGCCCCCGATCCGCCCCGAGTCCGACGCCGAAGACGTCCTGCTGGTAGTGGATGACGAGAGACTGCGTGGCGTGCTCGCGAGCTTCCTCCAAGAGCACGGCCTTGGCGTGCGCGCGTGCGAAGGCCAGTCGGATGCATTGGATCACCTGGCCCGCGATCGGCCCGATGCCCTCTTGCTGGCATCCAGTGGCGCGCCAGGTTTCGTGGCCCGGATCCGCAAGCAACCGGGTCTGGCTGCGCTGCCGATCCTGGTGATCGCCGCGGCCGATGCAGACGCGGCTTCGTACGATGCGGTGGCTGCCGGCGCCGATGACGTCCTGTCGATGCCGATGCTGCCCGAAGTGCTCGCTGCAGCGATCCGCGCGCGGATCGTGCGCGCCGCGATGCTGGATTCGCATGCGCCCGTGGCGCGCGAACCGACGCGGCGTGGCGGACAGTTGAGGCGCGGCGAGTTCCTTGCGCAACTGCGTGGTGCCTTGCGCGGAACCGACAACGCCTGGCAGGTCCTGATGTCGCTGCGGGTGGACCAGGGCAAGTCGTTGGCCGAAACGCTGGGGCAAGCGGGCGCCTTCGAACTCGAACAGGCGCTCGCGACCAGATTTTCGTCCGCGCTGCAAGCCGGGGACGCGCACACCTTGTGGATGGAATTCGGTTTCGGCGTGCTTGCCGTGCGGGAAAGCCGTGAGCAGGTGGAAGCACTAGCCGCCGAATTGTGCCGGGTGGTGGCTCAAGCGCCTTTCCCGGTAAATGGAAAGGAACAACGACTTACCTTGTCAGTGGGTGTTGCGCTGACGCCATCAGGCAACGATGCCGGCGATCCCGACCGATGGTTCGCTTCGGCCTACGCGGCCCAGGCCATCGCCCATCGACTGGGCGGCAACCGGTTCGATGGCGTGCTGAGCCGCGACCATGGCTCGTTGCCGCCCGAGCGCGTGCTGATCATCCGCGAGTGGGTGAAGGAGGCCGTGGCCGGCGAAAACGTGCTGATCGAATTCCAGCCGGTGCTGCCGCTGCAAGGCGAGCTGTCCGGCCTGTATTCACTGGATGCGAAACTGCGCGACTACCGCGCACCGCTGGCCGGCGTGACGCGTCGCGAGTACCTCGGCCTGGCGCGCGAGGCAGGCGCGCTTGTCATGATCGACCGGATGAGCCTGTTCAGCGCCTTCGAGGCGATCGAGCAGGAGCGCGCCCGCGGCCGGACTACGCGAGTGCTGGTGCCCGTGGACCTTGCCACGGTGAACGACGCACAGCTGGTCTGGCTGGGCGCGGAGGTGCGGCGCAGGAAGGCGAGCTCCGACGGCCTGATCATCGAGTTCGACGCGGACATGGCGCTCGGCCGGCCGGAGTTGGTACGGGTGGTGCAACGCCTGGAAGACCACGGCATCGTGATCGCCATATCCGACCAGTCGGGCGACCTTGCACGGATCGGGCAATTGCAGCGCTTCCCCGCAGGACTGCTGCGCTTGCCGATGACGGCGGTGCAAAGCGTTCCACCTTCGCGGTTCGCCGAGCTGCTTGGACCCTGGCGCGCGAGCGGTCGCGGCCTGGTCGTGGACCAGGTGCCGGGCGTGGACGCCGTGTCTCGCCTGTTCGACCTGAAGATTGGCTATGTACAGGGCGACGCACTCGCCGCCGGCGGCCCGCGCCTTGACTACGAATTCACCCAGTTCGGGGTCTAGTCGCGGTGGATTCTGGGGCATACTCGGCGCGTCGAGCGGAGGCCACGACGAAATGATCATCGAATGGTGGAACGCGCAGTGGCGACGCCTGCGCACTGACTACGACCTGGCGATCATCTCGTCTTTCTGCGCCTGCGCCATCTTCGGCATCACGCCATTCGCCATCTACCGATTCGTCACCGGCAATACCTTCGCCGGCCTGGTGGACGTGGTGATCATCGCCCTGATCTGCCTGGCCGTCGCCATCGTCTGGCGTGGCGGCAACCGCCGGCGGGCAACCTTCGTGCTCGCGCTTATCAACACGACCGCCTGCCTGGTAAGCGCATCGGTGCTCGGTCCGCCCGGCCTGTTCTGGATGTATCCGGCCTTGCTCGGCAACTTCCTGCTGATCAGCCGGGGCAGTGCGGTGGTGATGACCGCAGTCGCCCTGGTCGGGTTGGCCTTGCAGGGAAAGGCCTACGAATCGCCGACGCAACTGGTTATCTTCCTGATGACGGCGAGCGTATCGGCGCTGGTGGCTTTCGTGTTTGCATCGCGCACGGATAGCCAGCGCCGCGAGTTGCAGGCGTTGGCCACCCTCGATTCGCTGACCGGCCTGCAGAATCGGCGCGCGATGGAGCAGGAGTTGAGCATCGCCATCGAGGAATATCGGCGAGGCAACTCGCATTTCGGCCTGGCGATGCTCGACCTGGACCACTTCAAGCGGATCAACGACGAGCACGGACACGAAGCGGGCGACGAGGTGCTGATCGCCTTTGCCGAGCTCGTGCGCCGGTGCACGCGAAAGGTTGATCGCTGTTTTCGATTCGGCGGCGAGGAATTCGTCCTGCTGATGCCTGCGACCAACGATGATTCCATGCACGACATCGATGAAAACCTTCGCCGCCGCGTCGCGGCGGAATTGAGCTGTCGAGGGGCTGCCGTGACAGTGTCCATCGGAGCTGCGGCACTGCGGCGGGACGAGGACTGGCAAGCCTGGCTGGCCCGCGCCGATGCCGCCCTGTACCAGGCGAAGAACGAAGGGCGCAATCGCACGGTCGTTGATCGAAGCGCGTAAACCGGGGTCGCGGCCGCCCAGGCTGAAGCGGGGGCAAACGCCAGCAGCGGATGGGCCGGCTGTGTGCGTTGTCGCACAGAGCATTCCATGCCCTTGCAACCAAGCTGTCGCTGGCAATGGATGCCCCCAGGAGAACCCCCATGACCGTGACCCGCGTGATGACTGAAAACCCGGCGTGCTGTACACCCAATTCCTCCCTGACCGACGTTGCGCGCCTGATGGTGGACAACGACTGCGGCGAGATTCCCGTGGTCGAGGACATGGTCAGCCGCAAGCTTGCCGGCGTGATCACCGACCGCGACATCGCCACCCGCATCGTCGCTGCGGGCAAGAATTCCGCGGACGCAAAGGCCAGTGACTGCATGACCACGCCCTGCGTGTCGGTGGACGCCGACACCAGCCTGGAAACCTGCTGCGAGGTGATGGAGTCCAACAAGATCCGCCGCGTGCCCGTGGTCAACGGCCAGGGCGGCGTGGTCGGCATCGTGTCGCTTGCCGATGTCGTTCGAAGCGCGAACGCATCGACCACGGCAGCCGTGGTGCGGGAAGTCTCGACCGACGTCTAGCGCCGGATCGCCCTAAGGACAGGCGCCGCCCCCGGATCAGTCGGGGGCGGAAGCCGTGCGCAGCACCGGGTAGAGGTTGAAGCGCTCGTCCCAGGAAGAATGGCGGCGATGGAAGAATTGCAGGCGCGCTGAAGGATTCTTGGCGAATTCCGGATCGTCGCGAAGCTTGGCCGCGAATTGCGCCGCCAGCGCCGGGTCGGCCGCGAGTTGTTCGCGTGCCACGTCCTCGGCGACATAGTCTTCCATGTATTCCTTCTGCTCGAAGGCGTTGTTGAATTCGCCCCAGGCGGCCAGGGAATCGGGCGCCTGCGGCTCAAGAAGGCCCATCACCAGCCTGGACCGGGGCTGGTCGATCGGCACGAACAACGCGCCAGCGCCCAGTCCGCGGGTTTCGCTTGTCCAGCTGCCGGGCAGGGTGGTCCGCTGCCTGCCTTCCACCGACTGCGCCTGGACACTGGCGCCCGGCGTACGGAATGCTTCCACGGTGCGGGCGCTGATTTCCCCGGCGATCCTGCGGAAGCCGATGCCGTGCTGCGCGAGCTTGATGGCTACCCAATCGGCCTGCGCGGCGGGCACCAGATAGCCGCCGGTCGGTGCGGTGACGATCGTCTGTGCCTGCACATCGTCACGGATGGGCACCGTCCATACCTGCGGCCGGCTCTCGTCGTAACGGGTCATCAGCGCGCCTGAAATTTCCGAAGGCGTACGCGTGTACTGGTAGCCTCGGAACTGGATCTCGCGAGCCTTGTCGCTGGCCAGGTAATCGAGCGCCACCGGCTTGCCGCCCAGGCCCCATGCCCGAGCGTCTGCAGCCTTCGCGCGCGCCAGCCAGTCACTGCCGTGCGCGGCGATCTGTTCCATCACGGCCACTACCGTGTTGCGCGTGATGCGCACGCGCGTCGGATAGTCCTTCCATGAATGGGTTTCCACCAGCATGCCGAAGCGGTTGCGCTGCAGGAAATATCCGGTGGAGAAGCGTGGCGGCGCGACGCCGTCCTCGAAACCCGACGTGGGGTCGTCGTTGACGCGGAACGAAGGATAGAAAGGCAGCGGCAGCGATCCGTGCGTGGACAGATTCGCCAGCACGGCATCGCGGAACTGGGTTCCCGCCGCGCGCAGGTCGTCGTCACCGGCATGGATGGGTTCGACCTGCACCGAGACATCGTGTTCGAACTTTGCCCCGTCGGTAACGTGCAGGTCGATGTAGGCCAGCGGGTCCCATTCGTTGACCAGGGCCAGCATCGCCTGCATCTCGGGCGCATCGGCCTTCATGTAGTCGCGATTGAGGTTGAGGTTCTGCGCCGTGGTGCGCCAGCCCATCTGTTCAGGGCCGCGCTGGTTGGGGCGGTTCCATCGACCGAAGCGTTCATGGCCGTCCACGTTGAACACCGGCACGAACAACAACACCTGCTTGTCGAGGGCGCCCTTCGCCGCCTTGCCGTCGAGCACCTGCCTCAGCGCCAGGAAGCCGGCGTCCTTGCCGTCGATTTCACCGGCGTGGATGCCACCCTGCACGAGCAGCACGGGCAATTCGCGCGCGGCGGCCTGTGTGGCGTCGAGCACGCCGGTTCGCGACGCGGCGAGGGCGAGCATCGGCCGGCCCTCCGGCGTGCGTCCGAAGCTGAAGCACCGGACGGCGCCCGGGTACCGGGCCTGGAATTCCGAACACAGCGCCTGCACCTCGTCATAGCGGCCCGTCTGCCTGAATCCCGATCGCTCGGCAACGGTGGTGAGGGCTTTGTCCGAGGCCAGGACGGCGTGGGGCGCGGAGATGGCAAGCAGACAGGCGACAACAAGGGCTCGGGTCATGGCGAATGGGCGCAAGGGGAAAGCGTCGATCATGACGGCAAGGCCGCCCCAAGTAAATTTGACGGCCCCCCGCGCCCGAGCGCACCTCGGTAGTGCTGGCTTGGCCCGGGCGCTTGGGGGAAAATGCGCGACATATGCTTGCCTGGATTCCCGGTCCCATCCGGACACCCTTCGTCATCGTGCTGATTGCCATCAGTACGGTGGTGCACACGCTGCCCTTGTTCGTGGTGGCGTTCCTGAAATGGCTGATTCCGTTCCGTGCCGCGCGTGATTTCTTCGCGGTGGTCCTGGTGCGCTTTGCAGAGAGCTGGATCGCGGTGAATGCGGCGCTGATCGTCGCCTTCACTCCCACCAAGATCCATGTGGACGGGCTGCAGGGGTTGCGCATGGACGGGCACTACCTGGTGCTTGCCAACCACCAGAGCTGGGTGGACATCACCGTGCTGCAGACCGTGCTGAACCGGCGCATGCCGTTCCTGCGATTCTTCCTCAAGAGCCAGTTGATCTGGGTTCCGTTCCTCGGCCTTGCCTGGTGGGCGCTGGATTTTCCCTTCATGAAGCGCTACTCGCGCAAGCAATTGTCCAGGCGTCCGGACCTGGCCGGCAAGGACATCGAGTCCACGCGCCGCGCCTGCGAGAAGTTCAAGGGCATGCCTGTGTCGATCATGAATTTCGTCGAGGGCACGCGCTTCACGCCGGCCAAGCATGCCCGCCAGGCATCGCCTTACGCGCACCTGCTCAAGCCCAAGGCGGGCGGCGTGGCTTTCGTGCTGGACGCCATGGGCAGCGCACTGCACTCGGTGGTGGACGTTGCCATCGTCTATCCGGCGGGCGTCCCGACCATGTTCGACCTGGTGTCGGGACGCATCCCGGAAGTGCGGGTGCGGGTGATCGAGCGCGCCATTCCCGGGGAATTGCTCGGCATCAGCTACGAAAAGGATTCGGCTGCGCGTGTTCGTTTCCAGCGTTGGGTGAATTCGATGTGGGTGGAAAAAGACACCGTCATCGCGCAGTTGCTCGATTCACCGGATGCGGTTGCCGCAACGGCGACGCGCGGGGCAGCCTCAGGCTAGACTGTCGCCGGCGATTCCGCGCCATGCAGGGGCACCCGCTTGATCACCGTCCACCATCTCAACAACTCGCGATCGCAACGCGTGTTGTGGCTGCTCGAGGAACTGGGCATCGACTACCAGGTCCAGCGCTACCAGCGCGACCCGCAAACGATGCTGGCGCCGCCCGAGCTTCGCCGCGTTCACCCGCTGGGCAAGTCGCCGGTAATTACCGACGGCGACAACACGATTGCCGAGTCCGGGGCCATCGTCGAATACCTGATCGACCGGCATGGCAACGGCAGGTTGGCTCCCGCGCGCGATTCGGCCGACCGGCTGCGTTACACCTACTGGTTGCACTATGCCGAAGGCTCGGCCATGCCGCCGTTGCTGATGAGCCTGATCTTCGGCAAGGTTCGCCAGGCGCCGGCGCCTTTCTTCATCAAGCCCGTGGTGCACGGCATCGTGGACAAGGTGATGGCGCGTTTCATCCGCCCCCAACTCAAGACGCACCTGGATTTCATCGAGTCGGAGTTGGGCAAGTCCACGTGGTTCGCGGGCGAGGAGTTCAGCGGGGCGGATATCCAGATGAGTTTTCCGCTGGAAGCCGCGGCATCGCGTGGCGGGCTCGACGCCGACCGACCCCGATCCATGGAATTCCTCTCGCGCATCCATGCGCGTCCCGCCTACCAGCGTGCGCTGGAACGCGGCGGCCCCTACGAACTGATGCGCTGAGCCATGTCCCTGTCCACGACCCTGATCCTGATCGCAATCACCTGCGCCGTGTCCTTCACGGCGATGAACAACGCAAAGATGATCGACGCGCTGATCCTCTGGCCGCCGGCCATCAGCAGGAAGAAGGAATACTTCCGACTGGTCAGCTACGGATTGATCCACGCCGACCTGATGCACCTGGTGTTCAACATGATCACCCTGTATTTCTTCGGCGAAGTGATAGAGGTCTTCTACAACTCGGTGCTCGGTCCGTTCGGGTTCGCCATCTTCTACGTGGGCGGGCTGGTTGCCTCGATCCTGCCCACCTACTTCAAGCATCGTGACGATACGAATTACTACAGCCTGGGCGCGTCCGGCGCTGTGTCGGGCGTGTTGTTCGCCTATATCCTGTTCGCGCCGTGGACCACCATCCTGATTTTCTTCGTCCCGATGCCGGCGATCATCTATGCGGTCCTGTATGTCGCCTACAGCATCTACTCGGAACGCCAGGGTGGCGACCGGATCAACCACAGCGCGCACCTGTGGGGCGCCGCGTACGGCGTGCTGGTGACGATATTGCTTGAGCCCCGGGTCTTTCCTGCCTTCCTCAGCGCCCTGGCCAGCCCGAGTTTCGGCTGAGCCCGCGGGGCATCCATGCGATAATTTCGCATGAGCAGCTTTTCCGAACTCGGGCTTTCGCCCGCCCTGCAGCAGGGCCTGCAGGCCCTTGCCTACGAAGAAATGACCCCGATCCAGGCGGCGAGCCTGCCTTGGGTATTGCAGGGCAGGGATGTCATCGCACAGGCCAAGACCGGCAGCGGCAAGACCGCCGCCTTCGGGCTGGGCCTTCTTTCGCGGCTCGATCCGGCATTGAGCCGGGTCCAGTGCCTGGTGTTGTGCCCGACCCGCGAACTGGCCGACCAGGTCAGCAAGGAACTGCGGCGGCTGGCGCGATTCATCCCCAACATCAAACTGCTGACGCTGTGCGGCGGCATTTCCCTGCGTCCGCAGATTGCCTCGCTGGTGCACGAACCGCATATCGTGGTCGGCACGCCCGGCCGCATCCTGGAATTGCTGGACAAGGGCCACCTGACCCTGGAAAACGTGCGATCGCTGGTACTCGACGAAGCCGACCGGATGCTGGACATGGGCTTTGGCGACGCCATCGCCGATGTAATCGCGCAATTGCCTGCCGATCGCCAGACGATGTTGTTCTCGGCCACGTATTCCGACGAGATCCGCGCCATCAGCAAACGCGTCCAGCGCGACCCGATGGAAGTGACGGTCGAAAGCCTGCTGGGCGACGAGGAAATCGAACAGGTCTTCTACGAAGTCGAGCGCGCGCGCAAGACCGAGGCGCTGGCCTTCCTGCTCGGCCAGCATCGGCCCGAATCGGCGTTGGTGTTTTGCAATACGCGACGCGATACCCAAGAGGTTGCCGGCGAGTTGGAGAAGCGCGGGTTTTCAGTATTGGCCCTGAGCGGCGACCTGGAACAACGCGACCGTGACGAGGTGCTGGTCCGGTTCGCCAACCGCAGTTGCTCGGTACTGGTGGCGACCGATGTCGCCGCGCGTGGGCTCGACATCAAGGACCTGCCGGCAGTGTTCAGCTATGAACTTCCGTCGGACCCCGAAATCCATATCCATCGGATCGGCCGTACCGGCCGCGCCGGCAGCAAGGGCCTTGCAATCCACCTGTGCGCATCCGCCGAGATCGGCCGGATTCCCGCCATTGAAGCCGCCCAGGGCAGCGCTGCGACGTGGGGCCGGCTGAATCTTGCGGGCGGAAGCCGTTCGGCGCCGCTGCAGCCGCCCATGGTGACGCTGATCATCGATGGCGGGCGGCAGGACAAGTTGCGGCCGGGCGACATCATGGGCGCACTGACGGGCGAGGCCGGCTTGCCGGCGGACGTGGTTGGCAAGATAGATACCTTCGCCACGCGTACCTACGTAGCGGTGAAGCGTTCGCATGCGTCCAAGGCGATGGAAAAATTGCGCGCCGGCAAGATCAAGGGCCGCAGTTTCCGGGTTCGAAAGTAGGCTGTAGTTCAGCGATCGTGCTGGCGCAATGCCTGCAGTTCCGCTTCGAGTTCCGCCACACGTGCTTCCAGCGATTCCAGGCGACTGTCGATGTCGCTGCGCTCGGACCGATCGTGTGAGGGTGCGCGCGCAGCGATCGCATAGGCCGCTTCGTCCACGGGCCCGCATAGCAGGTGCATGTAACGGTCTTCGCGCTGCCCCGACTGCCGGCCCAGTTTGACCGCAAGTGCCGGGCTGCGCTGGATCAGGCGGTCCAGCGTCACCCGCACTTCTTCCGCGTCGGCGAAGGCCTGCAGGCGCTCGCAGCGGTTCAACAATTCAGCCACGGTCTGCGGGCCGCGCAACAGCATCACCGACAGCATGGCCTGCTGCTTGAGGGTGACCGAAAGACTCTGGTTGAAGCGATGCTCGTAGCGCTGCGCACGCGCGCCGTGGACCGATCGCACCAGGCCGCGTTCTTCCAGCGATCGCAAGGCGTGGCCGACTTCGCCCGGCTCGAGCTCGAGCACCGGATCGCGATTGTTCTTCTGGTTGCAGGCGAGCACGAGCGCATTGGCCGTGAGCGGATAGGCTTCGGGCGTAGTCGCTTCTTTTTCCACCAGCGAGCCGAGGATGCGCGCTTCGATCGCGTCGATCAGCACCGGTCAGGCCTGTCGAATCTCGAATCCGGGATTCTCGTTCAGGCTTCCGTCGATTTCGAGGACTGCGAAATTCTTGCGGTCGCCATCGAACACCACCGCGATCGGGGTCTGGAAGGGCTTGCGCCGGACGAACTTCAACTCCCAGCCGAATTGCTCGAGACCTTGCAGCGTCGTCAGCTGTGCTTCGTTGAGTTCCCGCTGGGACTTGCGGCGCTCGATTTCGGAACTCGACATGGGCCTTCCCTCGGACTGTTGATTATGTTTGACGCAACCTGGCCGGGGGGCGTGGTGCGCAGCACGTGTGGTGCTGCCAGGGCGAAAGCGAACGGATTTCATCACATCCCACGGTGAAGCGGAAGGCCCGTCACATTTTCATTCAGGCTCGGCAGGATTTCGCGGGGCTGGCGAGGACGTTGCGGCGAGCCATCGCGCCGCATTTTCGCCGGCGCGTCTTCCGCTGGCGAAGCTCGCTGCCAACAGGTAACCGCCGGTGGGCGCTTCCCAGTCGAGCATTTCTCCCGCGCAAAACAGCCCCGGGATCTTTCGCGACATCAGGCCTGCATCCAGTGCCTCGATGGCCACGCCGCCGGCGCTGCTGATGGCTTCGGCGATCGGCCGGGGGCGCAGGGGCTTCAGCGGCAGGGCTTTGATCCATCGCGCCAGCATCGCTGGGACTTTCATGTCGGCCTTCGGCACGATTTCATGCAGCAATGCCGCCTCGACGCCGGAGATGCCGAGTCGTCGTCGCAGTTGCTCGCTGACGGATCGGCCCTTCGACGGCAGTGAAAGTTGTTGCTGCAACCAGGCGAGCGTTTTTTCCGGAGCGAGGTCCAGTTCGAGGCGAAACGCATCGCCCTTGGCCAGTGCGTCGCGAATCCTGCTGGACAAGGCATACACGAGGCTGCCTTCGATGCCCGTGGCGGTGATGACGAACTCGCCTTGCCGACGGATCGTTTCCTCAGCGCCGACCGTGAGGCTCAGCCAGGCGGGCTTCACCGGGCTTCCGGCGTGCCGGCTCCTGAAGTGCTCGGTCCAGTCCACGTCGAATCCGCAATTGGCAGGCTGCAGCGGGTGTACGTCCACTCCCTGCCTGGCGAGCCAGGAAGCCCAGGCGCCATCGGAACCCAGTTGCGGCCAACTGCCGCCGCCCATGGCGAGCACGATCGCGCCGGCGTGCACGCGCGCCTCGCCGGCGGGTGTTTCGAACAGCAGCGCGCCGTTTGCGTCGAATCCGATGCAGCGATGGCGAACATGGAAACGCGCGCCGCCGTCGCGCAGGCGGCGTACCCAGGCACGCAGGAGTGGCGCGGCCTTCATGTCCTTCGGAAAAACACGTCCGGAACTTCCGACGAAGGTTTCCACGCCTAGCACTTGCGCCCAATCGCGCAGCGCATCGTTGTCGAAGTCGCGCAACCAGCCCGATACGACGCTTGCCTGCGAACCGTAGCGAAGCCCGAAGGGTTCCGGCGGTTCGGAATGGGTGAGGTTGAGGCCGCCCTTGCCTGCAATCAGGAATTTTCGGCCGACCGAGCCTTTGGCTTCGAACAGGTCAACGGGTTGGCCGGCGGCCAACGCAGCCTCTGCGGCCATCAGCCCAGCGGGTCCGCCGCCGATGACGGCGACGCCGGGGCAATCAACTTCCAGGAGTGGGCTCAACCGTCGGGCCGGGCGCTTCGCCGGGCTCGCTCGATTCTTCGGAAGGATCCTTGGTCAGCTTGCGCTGGCGCTTTTCGTCCTGCTTCTTCTTCTTGGCGATATCGCGCTGGCGTTTTTCGAACTGGTAGTTGGGCTTGGCCATGGGGGTTCCTGACAATGGCCTCCATTCTATTCCAAGCCTGCGCCCAACACCGGGAAAACGCCCAATTGCCGGGGGCGGGCAGGGCCCGCCCCGCCGGCGAGCCTCACTTGCCCTTTTTGACGGCCTTCTCGGCGCGCTTTTCCTTCAGGGTCTTGGTCGGCTTCTTTTTCGTTTCTTTTTTCTGCTCCATGCCCTTGGCCATGGCTTATCTCCCTGGATTGTTGGTGGATGCCGCTGGCTGATGTTACTGCCACTCGGGTACCCTGCGCGACTACCGAAGCGAGCCCGCCATGCCCTATTGCCCGATCGTCGCCACCCTGGGCTATGTGCTGTCACCCGATCGCCAGCGCGTCTTGCTGGTGCATCGCAATGCACGCGCCGACGACCAGCACCTGGGCAAGTACAACGGCCTGGGCGGGAAGATCGAGGCCGACGAAGACGTGATGGCCGGGATGCGTCGGGAAATCCTCGAAGAGGCGGGCATCCACTGCGACGCCATGAGCCTTCGGGGGACCATCAGCTGGCCGGGTTTCGGAAAGAACGGGGAGGACTGGCTCGGCTTCATCTTCCTCATCGAGACGTTCTCGGGCGAACCCTTCACCGAAAATCCCGAAGGCAGCCTGGAATGGGTCGCGCTGGATGCCGTGGCCGCGCTTCCCTTGTGGGAGGGCGACCGCCACTTCCTGCCCCTGGTTTTCGATGCGGACCTACGGCCCTTCCACGGCGTGATGCCGTATCGCGACGGGCGCATGGTCAGCTGGTCGTATTCCCGCTGAGGGCTTGAGCCCGAACAGGGGCCGCAGCCAACGGATCCGCCGCACGATGGCGAAGACAAGCCAGCACCCGGCGATGGTTCCCAGTAGCACGAGGCTTGCTTCCAGTGCGCCGCCCAGTCGCAGCGGCACCAGCCAGTAAGCCAGCAGCACGATCAGGCTCTGGTGCAGCAGGTACCAGGGATAGACTGCCTCCTTCGCCCACGGCAGCCAGCGGAAGGGCTTGTTCAACAAGGCATGCGACCAGCCGAGGATGGCGAGCAGCATCATCCACACATACAAGTTTCGCAGCGTCCAAACCAGCACTTGTTGCCAGTAGGGCGGGTCGTCGGGAAGGACAGCCACGAACGCGAGGTACGGCGCGACACAGGCAAGCGCGCCGATCAGGCTGGCCTTGCGAAGGCGCAATGCCTCCGCCCAGAAGCCATCGTCTTTTGCGACCAGGTAGCCGTACATGAAGACGGTGAAGTACACCGCATTGCGATACCAGTCGTGGATGAAGTCGCCTTCCTCCGGGAAGCGCACCTGCAGTGCAAGCGTATAGAACAGCAATGGCAGGGCTGGCAGGATCATCAGCGCGGCGCCGCGAAGCCCTGTCAATCGGGCCCGGATGCGCAGCGCCGGCGCAGATTCCAGCGGTTTCGCGAACAGGGCCAGGACCATGGTGTAAACCCACAGATAGGCCAGGTACCACAAGTGGTTCCAGGTGTAGCCGTGCTGCCAGCCGGCAAAGGCATCGTAGGGCCAGCGCTTGCCCGTGAAATATTCCAGCAGGAAGTTCACGAAGCCCGGTTCGACCACGCCGTTGGTCACGCCCTCCACGTAGGGCTGGATGGGTACCACCACCAGGATGCCGAACACCAGCGGCACCATTAGTCGCAAGTTTCGCAACCGGACGAACTCAAGTACCTGCCCGGGCTTGAGCAGGAATGCCGCGGCCATGCCCGAGACCAGGAAAATCAAGTCCATTCGCCAGCGATTGACGAACAGCATCGGCCACTGCAGCCATTCGGCGAGGTAGCTGCTCTTGATATGCCAATCCCAGTCCTGCACGTAAAGCATGCACAGGTGGTAAGCGATCAGGACAGCGAAAGCCAGGGCGCGTAGCGCGTCCAGGTCGTGGCGGCGAGGTTGCATGGGAAGCTCCGGCTTGGGTTGCCGGCAGACTGGACACTGCGTGCCTGCATGCCTACCACCCGGGGCCGCGCTGAAGGGATTAAGTGACCAGTGGTGGCCGGCGGGGATGAAAAGGGACCGGCGAGCGCATGCCCGTGGCTAGAATGCGCGATGCCCGACGCCTCCAACGACCGATCCCAAGACTGGCTGCACCGCTACCTTCCCTGGCGCCGATGGTTCGAGGTCGGCTTCTGGGTGGTCCACTTCCTGTTCGCCGCGGTGGTCAACAGCGTGATCGTGAACCTGGATGTCAGCCGCGCGCAGTTGGGCTTTGCCGTGTGGGAGCCCGTGGTCTGGGAGTGGTCAAGCAATCTGGTCCTGCTGCTCATGGTGCCAGCGGTGATCGCCTTCGAACGCCGGTTTCCCATCCATTTCGGAACCTTGCGCCGCAGCTTGCCCTGGCACATTCCGGCGGCCGTGGTTTTTTCGGTGGTGCATGTCGTGGCCATGGTCGGGCTTCGCAAGCTGGCCTACGCGGCCATGGGCGGCGAATACAATTTCGGGCCGTGGCCGCGTGAGCTTGGCTATGAGTTCCTGAAAGACAGCCAGGCTTACGCAGGAATACTGATTACGGTTGGTCTCTACCGACTGCTGCTCCTGCGCCTGCAGGGCGAGGCCCGGTTGCTGGATGTCCCCGACGAGGGCCCGCCGGTCGAGCCGGTCGAACGACCGGACCGTTTCCTCGTGCGCAAGCTCGGCAAGGAGTTCCTGGTGGCGGCAAACGACATCGAGTGGCTGCAGGCTTCCGGCAACTACGTCAACCTGCGGGTCCGGGGCCACGACTATCCCCTGCGCATCACCATGGCCGCCATCGAACCCAGGCTGGATCCAGCCAGGTTCATCCGGGTGCACCGCAGCTATATGGTCAACCTCGACCAAGTGGCTGAAATACAGCCGCAGGAGTCCGGGGACGCCCGCCTGGTGATGCGCGACGGCAGCCCGGTTCCGTGCAGCCGACGCTATCGATCCGCGTTGCGGGGGGCAGGTCGGGGCGACTAGAATTAACGGCTTTATAACCCCCCCCAGGAAACCCCTATGTCCCGCGTCAAGTCCGCCTCACTGCGTCCCGATATCCTGGCCCTGGCCATTTTCCTCGCGATTCCGTCCAGCTTTGCGTATGCGCAGGACGCCGAAAAGGCGGCGGAGCCGACCCAGCCCACCACGCTGGAGGCCGTCAAGGTCACTGCCGAACGTCGCGTGGAAGACATCCAGGACGTGCCGGTATCCATCACTGCCATCAGCGGCGAGAAGCTCGGCGTGTTGATGTCGGGCGGCGAAGACATCACCGTTCTGGCGGGTCGCTTGCCCAGCTTGCAGATCGAGTCCTCTTTCGGTCGCGCGTTTCCGCGCTTCTATATTCGCGGACTCGGCAACACCGACTTCGACCTGAACTCATCGCAGCCCGTTTCCCTGGTGTACGACGATGTGGTCCAGGAAAACGTCATCCTCAAGGGTTTTCCGGTTTTCGACATCGATCAGATCGAACTCCTGCGTGGTCCGCAAGGTACGCAGTTCGGCCGTAACTCGCCTGCTGGCGTGGTCAAGTTCGATTCGGCCCGGCCCGAGTCCGAGTTCGGCGGCTACGGTCGCATCTCGTACGGCACTTTCGGCACGACCAATATCGAAGGCGCCGTGACCGGCGCGCTGTCGGACACGGTTTCCGCTCGCTTCTCGGGCCTTTACCAGCGGCGCGGCGACTGGGTGGACAATACCTTTACCGGCCAGGACGACGCGCTGGGTGGTTATGACGAATACGCCGCGCGCCTGCAGTTCCTGATCAAGCCCAGCGAAGATTTCGAAGCATTGCTCAACGTGCACACGCGCCACCTGGATGGCACGGCCCGCCTGTTTCGCGCCAACATCGTCACGCCCGGTGACAACGAGCTCGTGCCTGGCTTCGAACGAGATCAAATCTCGATCGACGGCGACAACTACCAGGAACTCGATCAGATCGGCGGCAGCGCCAGACTGACCTGGAACCTTGGCAGCACCAGCCTGTACTCCATCACCGGTTACGAGAGCGTCACCGATTTCATCAGTCGCGGTGACATCGACGGCGGATACGGCGCGTCCTTCCTGCCCACGTCAGGCCCGGGCTTCATCCCGTTCGCGGCCGAATCTGCTGACGGCTTGCCGTCGCACCGCCAGTTCAGCCAGGAATTCCGCCTGCAATCCAACGAGTGGGGTCGCTTCGACTGGCAGGCCGGCCTGTATTACTTCGATGAAGACTTCACCATCGACAGCTACAACTACGACTCGCTGGCGCCCGGCCGTCCGCAAAATGGATTTGCCACGCAGGAACAGCAGACCAAGGCCTGGGCGATCTATCTGTCGGGTGATTACGACCTGACCGAGTCCCTGAAGCTGCGCGCGGGCATTCGCTACACCGACGACAGTAAGGACTTCGTGGCCAACCGCCTGCAGGCGCCGCCGTTCTCGCCGACCTTCATCGGCCAGTTGTCGACCAGCACCGACGCCAGCGACACCAGTTGGGACCTGAGCGCGACTTGGGCCGCGAATGACGACGTCAATGTCTACGCGCGCATCGCCAATGGTTTCCGCGCGCCAAGCATCCAGGGCCGCCTGTTGTTCGGCGATTCGATCTCGACCGCCGATTCCGAAACCGTGCTGTCGCGCGAACTGGGCGTCAAGGCCGACTTGTTCGGAAAGCGGGCACGCGTATCGCTGACGGCGTTCGACTACACCGTCTACAACCAGCAGCTGACGGCGGTGGGCGGCGCGGCCAACTTCAACCAGCTGATCAATGCCAGGCGCACCGAGGGCAGGGGCTTCGAGCTCGATTTCGACGCCTACCTGGGTGAAAACCTGCTCGTCACCTGGGGTACCAGCCTCAACGACACCGAGATCAACGACCCGGGCCTTTCCACCCAGCCTTGTGGCAGCGGCTGCACGGTGCTCGACCCGGTCTACGCACCGAAGCCCGGCACGGTCTCCATCGACGGCAATCGCCTGCCGCAGGCGCCCAAGTGGATCCACAACTTCACTGCGCGCTATGGCGTACATCTGGCCCGCGGCGAGTTCTTCGCCTTCACCGACTGGTCCTACCGCAGCGAAATCAACTACTTCCTGTATGAGTCTGCCGAATTCCACGGCAAGCCCTTGCTGGAAGGCGGCCTGCGGGTGGGCTACGCCTGGGCCGACGGCGACCGGGAGGTGGCCGTGTTCGGTCGCAACATCACCAACGAGGAGCAGCTGATCTACGGCATCGACTTCAACAACCTGACCGGTGTGGTGAACGAGCCGCGGACCTTCGGCCTGGAGTTCAAGGGCAAATTCTGAACGCCATTCAGGTTCCGAGTCTGAACCGGTGTTCAGACGGACTAGCGTTCCGTCACAGAACGGTGTATGGTCGCGACACTGTGTTTGCCAGGGTCACTGTGAATTGTGGCCCGGTGCGGTAGATCCAACCGATCCGCTACATCGTTTCGCCAAGCTTGCTCCCTGCAACCTCAGTCTGGGCCCGGATGTTCCGGGTCGCGAAAATCGTAAAGTTCCAAGGAGTTAGTTATGTCGGATCGCCAGAGCGGTACTGTCAAGTGGTTCAATGATGCCAAGGGTTTTGGTTTCATCACGCCGGAAAGCGGCGAGGACCTGTTCGTCCATTTCCGTTCCATCCAGGGCAGCGGCTTCAAGTCGCTCCAGGAAGGCCAGAAAGTGACGTTCACCGTCGTCAAGGGCCAGAAAGGCCTGCAGGCTGACGCGGTACAGATCGCCTAAGTCATTCGCTAACGCGAGTTGAGAAAGCCCCGAGTGGAAACACTCGGGGCTTTTTTTATGTGCGAGCCGTATCGGCGGAGAACGGACGGCAGCGGCTTTTTTCGGATTGCGATACCCTCGTCGAAAGCCGGGGAGGGCTGATCGATGCGCAAGGCTTGGTGGAAATCCCTTTACCTGCAGGTGCTGGTGGCCATCGTCGCCGGTGTACTGCTGGGCGTGTTCGAGCCGGGCCTGGGCGAGAAAATGAAACCGCTGGGCGATGGCTTCATCGCGCTGGTGAAGATGATCATCGGGCCGGTCATATTCCTGACGGTGGTGGTCGGCATCGCGAAGATGGGCGACCTCAGGCATGTCGGTCGCATCGGCGTGCGCGCGCTGGTCTATTTCGAGGTGCTGACGACCGCGGCCCTGGTGATCGGCCTGGTGGTCGCCAACCTGGTCAAGCCCGGCGCAGGCATGAATATCGATCCCGCGACGCTGGATGCCTCGGCGGTCGCGCAATACCAGCAGAAGGCCGAAGCGGGCGGCGGCGTGGTGGGCTTCGTGCTGGACATCATTCCGAAGACTTTCATTTCCGCCTTCACCGACGGCAACCTGCTGCAAGTGCTGCTGGTGTCGCTGTTGTTCGGCATCGCGCTGACCCATGCCGGCTCGGCCGGGCAGAAGGTGCTGGACGGACTGGATGAGATCAGCGGCGTGTTCTTCCGCGTCGTGCACCTGATCATGAAGGCAGCGCCGATCGGCGCCTTCGGCGCGATGGCATTCACCATCGGCAAGTACGGCGCGGCTATTACGTCAACCTCGACGGCACCTGCATCTACCTGACCATGGCGGCGATATTCATAGCGCAGGCGGTGGGTGTGGACCTGAGCCTGGGCGACGAACTGGTCTTGCTGGGCGTCCTGCTGCTGACGTCCAAGGGCGCGGCGGGCGTCACCGGTTCGGGCTTCATCACGCTGGCCGCCACGCTGGGCGCGCTCGGCGGCAAGGTTCCGGTGGAGGGCGTCGCCCTGATCCTCGGCGTCGACCGCTTCATGTCCGAAGCCCGCGCCATCACCAACATCATCGGCAACGGCGTCGCCACGATGTTCATCGCACGATGGGAAGGCAAGCGTGATGACGCCGTCATGCATGCGGCGCTGGCTGCAGGTCCACCGGCAGAACTCGTGCTTGCCGGTGACCAGGACCCGGCGGCGCATTGACGCTGCCGGCAGCTTGGCCGATGCTGGGCGACGTTGATCCGTCCGGAGCGTGACATGACCACCGCGTACGATTTTTCCGCCAAGACCCTGGACGGCCAGGACCAGCCGCTTGCCGACTACAAGGGCAAGGCGATGTTGGTGGTGAATACCGCATCCAAGTGCGGCTTCACCCCGCAGTACACGGGCCTTGAAAAACTTTGGGAAACCTACAAGGACCAGGGCCTGGTCGTGCTGGGTTTCCCGTGCGACCAGTTCGGCCACCAGGAACCGGGCGACGCCGACGAGATCCGCAATTTCTGTTCGCTGAACTACGACGTCAGCTTCCCGCTTTACGAAAAAGTGGAAGTGAACGGCGGCGCGGCGCATCCGCTGTGGAAGTGGCTGAAGAAGGAAAAGCCCGGCCTGCTGGGCATGGAATCGATCAAGTGGAACTTCACGAAGTTCCTGGTCGACAAGAACGGGCGGGTGGTGAAGCGTTACGCCCCCACCGACACCCCGGAAAAAATCGAGAAGGACCTGGCTTCGGTCCTCTGACTGCAAACCTGATCGCCGTTGCGGTCAGTCCAGGGCGTGCACCATCAGCCAGTCGTCCTTCGGGTCGTCGCCGACCACGAACACAAGCGTGCCGGCGATGGTGAATCCTTCCTTGGTGTAGAAGCGGATGGCCTGCGGTTGTTCCTGCCAGACACTCAGGAAGATCGAGCGCGCGCCTAGCTCGCGCGCTCTGGCTTTCACTTCCTCCATGATCGCCTGCGCGACCGAGCGGCCGTGGAATGTCGTGTCCACGTAGAAGCGACTCAATTCGACGGCCGGAAGCATCTTTACACCATCAGGCACGGCGCCGCCCGACTTGAGCTGCGCATGGCCTGCCCATTCATCGCCATGCAGCGCGACAAGATTCCAGCGTGACGGATCCTGTATCTGTCGAAGCTGCGCGGCCTCGCCATAGTGTTCGCGGATGGCTGCCTGGATGTTTTCCGGCGTCGAGCAATGCCCGTAGGCCGCCAGGAAATTGCGCGCCATGAAATCACCGAGCTTCGCGGCATCGGCAGCTTCGGCCAAGTGGAACTCAAGCGCAGGCGCGCTCATTTCTCGACGAAGGCCCGTTCGAACACATAGTGCCCCGGCGTGCCGATGCGCGGCGCCGCGCCGAAGCCGCGCGCGTCGAGGATGCGGCGGAAGTCGGCGAGCATCGAGGGGCTGCCGCAGATCATGAAGCGGTCGGTGGCCGGATCAATCACGGGCAGGCCCAGGTCGGCCTGCATGCGACCGCTTTCCATCAGGTCGGTGAGGCGTCCCTGGTGTTCGTGCGGTTCCCGGCTGACCGCGGGGTAGTAAAGCAACTTCTCGCGGATCTGCTCGCCCAGGAATTCGTGTTGCGGCAATTCGCGACGGATGTAGTCGGCGTAGGCGAGGTCTGCCACGGCGCGCACGCCGTGGGTGAGGATGACCTTGTCGAAACGCTCGTAGGTCTCCGGGTCCTTGATGATCGCCAGGAATGGCGCCAGGCCCGTGCCCGTGCTCAGCAGGTACAGATTACGGCCCGGCAGCAGGTCGCTGATCAGCAGCGTGCCGGTGGGCTTGCGGCTCAGCAGGATCGTGTCGCCCGGACGTATGTGCTGCAGCCGCGAGGTCAGGGGGCCGTGCGGCACCTTGATGCTGAAGAACTCGAGTTGCTCTTCCCAGTTGGCGCTGGCGATGGAGTAGGCCCGCATCAGGGGCTTGCCGTCCACTTCCAGGCCGATCATGACGAACTGGCCATTGTCGAAACGGAAACCGTCGTCACGCGCCGTCGTGAAGCTGAAGTAGTCGGGCGTCCAGTGGCGGACGTCCAATACGGTTTCGGTGATGTAGGCAGCGGACATAGGCGGTTCTGGGCGCGGCGCGACGCGCCTGAACCGCTATTGTCTCACCAGTGCGTTGGAGTGTGTCCCGGGCGGGCGTGTTTTATAATTGGGCCTCGCGCCCCCAAGGCGCCCATCCCTTCCTCTCGAGATCCCATCATGCAAATCGGCGAGCGCACCGTCGCGACCTTCCACTACACCCTTACCGACGCCGCCGGCAAGGTAA